>JAYUSQ010000124.1:0-6141 GCA_043755595.1 Acidobacteriota bacterium
AAGGGAAAGAGATACGGCGGGAACACTACCGGCTTCTTTAACAAGCTGATGAGCGGCTGGCAGATCGCCGGCACGGGCAACTGGCGCACCAACTACTTCACCGTACCCACCGACTTCTATCCGACCGGCGAAAAGCTCGAGTTCTACGGGAAGAAGTATCCAATCAACGACTGCCGGAGCGGTGCCTGCTTCCCCGGCTACCTCTGGTACAACGGCTACATTCCGCGCAACCAGATTAATAGCGTCAACGCGAGCGGCAGACCGAACGGCATCATGGGCGTGCCGGAAGGCTACAAGCCTTCGGCCGCGCCGCTGATCCCGTGGGGAGCCACGACGGCGCCCAACATGCCGGCGGGCACGAATCTCTCCGGGTTCTGGGACACCAACAACGTGTGGATACCGCTCAACAACGGGACGGTTCAGCGTACGACGTTCAACGACAACATGCATCCCTGGCGCAACCAGTTCTTCGCAGCGCCGAATCAGTGGGGCCTCGATGCGTCGCTGTTCAAGTTCACCAACATCACCGAAAAGGTGGTGATCCGGTTCAACCTGGACTTCTTCAATGTTTTGAACCACCCGAACGATCCGCTCGCCGTCGATTCGCTTGGCATCCTCACCACGCGGAACTCAGGAAGCGCCGCGCGTGTGATGCAAGTGACGGCCCGGCTGATCTGGTAGACCGTTGGTGTAGGGTTGGCCGATAAATGCACGGTGTCGCGGCCTTCCTGTTGTTGTTCGCCGCCGCAGCCCCCATCGCGTTTGAAGACATCGCCCCACGCGCCGGGATCGACTTCGTTCTTCGCAACGGCGCGGCTGGTAACCACTATCAGATCGAGACGATGGTCTCGGGCGTAGTGGCGTTCGATCACGACAACGACGGCCGCGTCGACCTCTACTTTGTCAATGGCGCCAAGCAGCCGGGTGAAGCGAACCGCTTGTATCGCAATCGCGGCGACGGTAAATTCGAGGACGTGACTGGTCGCGCTAGGCTGGCTGGAGAGGGATTCGGGATCGGTGGCGCCGCGGCGGACTATGACAACGATGGCGATCAGGATCTATTCGTCGTTGGTATCGATGGCAACCAGCTTTACCGCAATCGCGGCGATGGCTCCTTCGAGGATGTAACCGGTAAGTCGGGTCTCGGCGGCAAAGAAATGTGGTCAGTCTCGGCCGGCTGGTTCGATTTCGACTCAGACGGGCATCTCGATCTTTTCGTCGTGAACTACGTGCAGTGGAGTAAAGACAAAGATCCGCCTTGCACCACTGGCGGCGTTCGCACTTACTGCCATCCGCGCTACTACACGGGGTTGCCTAATCAGCTATTCCGGAACAACGGCGATGGCACGTTCACCGACGTTTCGCGCGCGTCCGGAATTGCCGGGCATGTCGGCAAAGGCATGGGTCTGGCGTTTCTCGATTTCAACGGCGATGACAAGCTGGATGTGTTCGTCGCCAATGACACCGTGCCGAATTTCCTGTTTCGCAATGAAGGCGGAGGGCGTTTTCGCGAGGTGGCGCTGCAGGCGGGAGTCGCATTTAACGAGGATGGCAGGGCGCTGAGTTCAATGGGCGCCGATGCCCGCGATCTGAACAACGACGGTCGTGAGGATATTTGGGTTACCGCGAACGCCAATGAGACCTTCCCGCTGTTTCTGAATCTGGGGCGCGGGCTCTTTCGCGATGAAACCTATCCCAGTGGAATCGGCCGCGCGTCGATGTTCCTCACCGGATGGAGCAACGGCATTTTCGATTTCAATAACGATGGGCTGAAAGATCTCTTCGGGGCCTGCGGCGCGATTGACTCGAATACCGAGCAATTTTCCCACCGCGCCGCCAAGCAAGCCAGTCGAGTCTTCGCGAACCAGGGCGACGGTAAATTTCTCGATGTCAGCGCCGGCCCGCTACTGCACCCGGCGCTCCACCGCGGCGCAGCGTTCGCGGACTTCGATGGTGACGGCCGGGTGGACGTAGCAGTGAGCCGCATTGGGGAACCGGCGGCGCTGTTCCGCAATACCTCGACCGCGGGCAATCATTGGCTCGGCATCCGCCTGCGCGGTGTCCGCGCGAATCGCGACGGCCTCGGCGCCATGATTCGGGTGCGCGGCGCTTCCGGCCTGCAGCAATGGAACCGTGTGACGACTGCCGTTGGTTACGGATCGTCGAGCGACCGCACGGCGCACTTCGGCATGGGTAAAGATACGAAGGCGGACCTGGTGGAGATTCGCTGGCCCGGAGGCGAGACTCAGACGTTGAGCGCCGTCGAGGTCGATCGCGTGCTCACCGTGACTCAGGCTGCTTCCGCCGCCAGCCGCTTTCTCCCAACCGCAGTTCCCGTTCGGCTTCCGCATCGCGGCCCAGACGCTGATACGCCCGCCCGAGCAGGAGATGGGCGTTCCAATCGGAAGGATTCCGCTGAGTAGCTTTCTCGAGCCGCTTCGCGGCCGCCTCCAGTTGGCCGAGTTGGAGCAACACCCGGCCGGATTCCATATTGGCTCGCGCGGAGTCCGGCGTAGCTTGAACGGCGGCGTCTAGTAACTTTGCCGCCTCCTCGCTCCGGCCCTGCCGGAAGAGAAAAGCGCCAAGGTCGATTCGCGCATCGTCCGCGCCCAGTTCAACCGCCTTACGGAAATGCCGCTCAGCCTCTTCGTCCCGGCCCAGCGCCGCGTAATTCATCGCCGAACCGCGATAAACCCGGCCCGCGGGCGCGATCTCGATCGCGTGATCGAAAGCCTGGCGCGCCGCCTCGTACTCGGTCAGCGCGTAGTAATTGCGGGCGAGATAGTAGCAGCTATCCACGGGTGGCTTCTCCAACGCGCAGGCCCTTTCAAGCGCCGGTGTGGCAAGCTTCAACTCGCCGCTCGAAATGCGCGCCAGACCCAGCTTGCGCCATTCCCCGGCGGAGAGCGCCAACAGCAAAAGCCAAGCCATATCCGAAATTCTACCGTTACCCTTGCCAGCAGCGCGCATTGGCCGAGCACAGCCTGCCTGACGGACGGGAGTGATGCCGCCACACTCGCGAATAGTTGGCATTCAATATACTATTCAGTTCATGAGGACGCCGCTAATCTCGCTTGCCGTGCTTTCCGTTTGCCTGCAGGGGCAGACTGTCCAAGTTCCGTCACCCAAGCAAGGCCGCCCTGGCGAGATCCTGCCCCTGACCCGTTTTCGCCCGAGGACCGAGCCCTACAAACCGAGCGACGAAGAGAAGCGGCGGATTCAGACGAAGATCGATGAATTAGGCGCGAAGATTCGCGACCTCCGCGCGCGCCGCGTGGACGACTATTTGCTGGCCGACGTCGAAATCTTCCAGGAAGCCGCGCGTTGGATCCTCACGTTCCCAGAAGAATTCACGCGAAAAGAAACGGTCGCCTCGACGCTGAGCGTTCTTGAGCAAGGCGCCGAACGCGCGGCACATCTCAAGGAAGGAAAGTCGCCTTGGACGACGCAAAAGGGCCGCCTGATTCGCGGCTATCGCTCCGAGGTGGATGGCTCGGTGCAGCCCTACCGGCTGACCATTCCCATGGAGTACGATGGCATGCGTGCGCTGCCGCTCGATGTCGTCGAACACGGCCGCTACGTCGCCCGATATGAGGTGGAGTTCATCAGCGCGTTCCCGCAGCGCGGGCCGGATCGCCCTCATCTGCCCGGAACCATTCAAATCGAATTGTTCGGCCGCGGGAACAACGCGTTCCACTGGCCCGGCGAAGCCGACATCTTCGAGGGAATCGCCGCCGTGTCGAAGGCGTACAAAATCGACCCCGCCCGCATCGCGTTGCGCGGCTTCTCCATGGGAGGCGCCGGCGTGTGGCATTCGGCGCTGCATCACCCGGGGCTGTGGGCTTCGGTGGAGGCGGGCGCGGGCGATACCGAATCGCACCGGATGCGCGTGCTGCCCGATCTGGCGCCGCATCAACAGGCCATGTGCCGCCTCTTCGACAACACCTACGAGTGGATGCTCAATGCGTTCAACATGCCGTTTATCGGTTACGTCGGCGAGATCGATGGAAGTTTCTCGAAGCACGTGGCCGCCCGGGGGCAGCTTGCAAAAGAAGGGTTTCACTTCGAGGGAGTCTCGTTCACTACCGGGCTGCATGTGACCGAGGCGCCGTCGATCGTTTTCTTCGTCGCGCCCAACACCCCCCACGCAACCGATCCCGAGTTCCGCAAGCGCATGGACGCAATTCATCTCGAGAACCTCCGCCGCGGATTGCAGTCGCCGAACCATCTGCGATTCCTGACGTACACCACACGCTACAATCGCAGCCACTGGGCCACGCTGGACGGCCTCGAGAAGCATTATGAACGGGCGGAGATCGACGCGACGCGCTCCCAGGACCGCACGCAGTACGACATCAAGACGAAGAACCTGACGCGCTTGGTCTTGCGCGAGATGGAGCGCGCTACCGGGGTGAAAATGGACGGCCAGACGGTGGCCGTGAAAGCCGCGTCTGAAATCGTGCTGGAAAAAAACAGCGGCTCCTGGCGGCCAGGACAACCCGATGAGCCGGCTGGCTTGCGCAAGCGCCACGGCCTCCAAGGTCCGATCGACGATGCCTTCCTCGAGCCCTTTCTCATCGTGAAACCGACGGGCACCCCCTGGAACGCCGCCGCGAACCGGCAGGCGCTGCAGATTCTCGCGCGATTCGACCGGCAATATCAGTTGGCCTTTCGCGGCCACATGCGGATGAAGGACGACAAGGACGTGACCGAAGCGGATTTCGCGAAGTACCACATGGTGCTCTTTGGAGATCCGGGCAGCAATCGCTGGATCGCGAAGCTGGATGGCAAGCTGCCGCTCGCTTGGACCAGGCAAGCCGTTGCGCTCGGCGCGCAGCGTTTTGCGGCTGCCGAAGCCCTGCCTGCGCTCGTTTACCCGAACCCGCTCAACCCGTCGCGCTACCTCGTCATCAACAGCGGCATCACTGCGAACTGGGAAGACTGGGCGGGTGATTTCTCGACGCCGCAGTACGGAGACTTTGCGATTCTGCGTGTCAGCGAGAAAGAGGTTCCGGACGTCGCGTACGCAGGCATCTTCGACGAAGCTTGGCGGCTAACCGATAAGTAATCGAAAGCAAGGGAGTCCTGGTTCTCATTATTTGCCCGCTTGACCACTAGCGGAATCCGGCGGAGAATAGATCGCAACGTGAACGAAAGCAAGAGTAGGAGATGGAAGCCCGTGGCGCTCGCAGCCCTGCTGCTGACTGCGCTGGCCGCCGTCGCGCCCGCGGACGACTTCGACGAGCGTAAGATCGCCCTTTGGGCACTGCGCAACGGCGGCCGGGTTCTTTTGGAGGGCAGCTCGGAGTATCTGAGCGATCCCATGGATCTGCCCCCGAGCGCCATTCGCATCGTGGGTGTCGACATGCACGGAACCGTGGTCCCGCCCAAGGAACTGGAGCCGCTCGGTAGGCTTCCCGAGTTGAGGGAAGTCTTTCTCCCCGCCCGCGTCTGGAGTCCCACTTTCGATAAGAAATCCGAATACGCCGACGAGATGTTCGACTTCTTCAAACACTCGACCAAGCTGGAGAAGTTCGAAGCGGGCCTGACCACTCTCGCCTACCTTCGTCTCGGGGAAGCGGGTTTGCAGCGCCTGGCGCCACTCACGCAGTTGAAGGATTTACGGGTGGCGCTGGTTACGATCAAGAGTCCGAAGACCCTGGCTCCGTTCGTGAACATGGAGTTCCTCGACCTGAACGACGCCAACATCATGGACGAAATGATGCCGGGGCTCTCGGGGATGAAGAAGCTACGCCGGCTGACTATGATCGGAACGCTGATCACCGACGAAGGTTTGAAGTATATTCAGGACCTCACTTCACTCGAGGAACTGGATCTGTATGGAGTCCGCCTCACCGATATCGGCGTAAACTATTTGCGTAAGCTCACCAATCTGCGGCGGTTGAATCTGTTGGGCGCACAGATCACCGATGCGAGTGCGGAGATCCTGGCGGGCATGACGCAGTTGACCGAGCTGAACCTCTACCGCAGCCGACTGACCAACGCGGGGCTGTCAAAGCTGCAGAAGCTGCCGCACCTGCGCCTGCTCGATGTCCGCTACAGCGGAGTGACCGAAGCGGGAGTGTCGGCTTTGCGCGCGGTCAACACGCAATGCCGGGTTGCCTTCCTCAGCAAGACGGC
>JAYUSQ010000125.1:0-53366 GCA_043755595.1 Acidobacteriota bacterium
CTTCTTCATGGGCCGGTTCTCCTTTGCACCATTGAGTGCGCACCAGGATCATACTGCATCCTACGAGGACCGGCCAGCCCTCTCATTCCATCTCGGAACCGACTCTTAGCGAACGCGGACGAGGAAGCGCTCCAGATCACCCGGATCTTCGAGAATGTTGCGCTCAATCTCGGCGATTTCCCGAGCGATGAGCAGCCGCTCGGTATTTTCGCCGAAGCTTGGATTGTGGCTCTCGATTCGCGTCACGTCGATTTTGTCAAGCGTCTCGACGGCCTTTGCGAGCCTGGTCTGAAGCTGGTTCACTGTGCGAGCCCCCTTCTTCCTCACCTGTTTAGATGCCGAAAGAGCCCGGCTGGTTTCCAAGCTAGGTGTGAATTTGAAGCCAACGGGCGATTCTGCGATGAAATGCCTGCGCGCGGCCCGCGTCCTTCATGATTTGGCGGCGGAGTTCCACTGGATCGGGGAATTTTCGCTCCGCTCTGAGATAGGCGAGGAAGTCGACGGCGATCCGATGGGGCGCGGGTTCGGAGAATCCGGACAGGATGAAACTTTCAATCGAGACTGTTTCGTCCGCTTGTTCGAAAGTGGGGCGGACGCCGATGTTAGTCACCGAAGGCCAAGCGCGCCCCGAAACAAGATCGCGCACCCGCGTAACATAGACGCCACTGGCCGGAATCACTTCGGCAGTGGTGGCGAGATTGAGCGTCGGAACCGTCTGTTTGGCCCCGACGCCGTGACCGGCAACCACCTCGCCAACTAAGGCATAAGGGCGAGTCAGAAGCCGAGCCGCGGCAGCCACGTCACCGGCATCGAGCAGCGCTCTCACGGTGGTGCTGGAAACCGCGCGGCCGCGATAGGAGACGCCCGACACGATTTCGGTTTTGAACCCGAATCTGCCGCCGAGCGCACGCAACGTAGAGACATCGCCAGATTGTTTGTGGCCGAAGCAGAAGTTGTCGCCGACGACCACCAGCCGCGCTCCCGCGGCGCCCACGATGATTTGCTCTACGAATCGCTCCGGCGAGAGGCCTGAAAATTCGCGAGTAAATGGCAAGGCGAGGACCTGCGCGATTCCACACTCGGCCATCCATACCGCGCGCTCCGCGAGTGTGCTCAACAGTCGCGGTGCACGGGCAGGCGCCAGCACTCGGGCAGGATGAGGATCGAAGGTCAGCACCGAGGGTTTGGCGTCGTGCTCGCGTCCCCAGGCCGCCAGTCTCCGGAACAACTCACGGTGGCCAAGATGCACGCCGTCAAAATTGCCGATTGACAGGGCCGAGGGTGCGAAGCCGCCCGAGGCCGCCTCAGCCTCGCTACGATACAGTCGCGGCAATGTCTGCATGATGGGGAAGGCTCATTTCGATTTCAAGGCCATCGTAGGCTAAGCGCACGTGCGCCGGGAGCGACTCTTCGGCTCGGGCGTGGCCAAGGTCGTGAGAGATGTGGGTGAAAAACGCCCGCTTGGGTGAGAGCTTGGCGACTATCGCTAGCGACTGATCGACCGTAGAATGCGTCGGGTGCGGTTTGTAACGGAGGGCGTCGAGGAACAGTACGTCAAGCCCGTCCAGCAACGCTAGCGATTCCGGCGGCACTTCGCTGTGATCGGTCAGGTAGGCAAGCGGGCCCAGGCGGAAGCCATACACACGGCTCTTGCCGTGGTGCAGGAGAATGGGCGTGCATCGAAGGCTGCCTAGATCGAAGGGGTCGCCCGACAGCGGCCGCGCGTCGATTTTTGGCATGGATGATTCGGTCGGGCCCTCCCTGAAGATGTAGTGGAAGGTGCGCCGGATATTCTCCAGCGTCTCTTCGGAGCCGTAGATTGGTATCGGCCCGCGCTGGCGGAAATTGTACGGGCGGATGTCATCAAGCCCGAGAATGTGGTCGGCGTGTGAATGCGTGTAGAGGATCGCGTCGATTCTCGGGATGCCATGCCGCAGTGCCTGTTGGCGGAAATCCGGAGTCGTGTCGATCAGGATGGATTGGCCACGATACTGTACCCACACCGACGGGCGTAGCCGGTTGTCCCGCGGATCGGCGGATTGGCAGACGTCACACTCGCACCCGATGCTGGGCACACCTACGCTGGTTCCGGAACCGAGTACGGTGAGCTTGAGAAGATCGGTCGCCCTCGCAGATGCCGCCATCAGCTTTCCGGCGTCGCGGGTGCGGCCGAAGACAGGCGATTGGAAGCCTGCACATACATGAACCGCAATTCGGTGACCGTGTTTTCAATCAGACGCTGCTCATCCATCGAGAGATTGCCTTTGGTCTTGTCGAGGATCATCGCCAACATGTCTATGGCGTGGCGCGCGAGCGGCAGTTTGGGCTCCGGACGCTCCTCTTCGGGACCGAAATGGACCAAACCAAGCTGGATCTCCACTTGCGCGCGGAGGCTCATCACGAGAAATTCGAAGGTGGCCGGCGGAACCGGCATTTCCAGGCTGCTGCTCATCAGAACTCCATTATAGAATTCGGCAACAATAGATAGAAGCATGTCAAAACGCGGCACGGATTTCAGCGGATCTTTGGAAGCGCTGGGTGGTTGGTATCACAGCTTTGAACTCCCCGATGGCACGCGGATCGACGGCTACAATTCGCTCGATCACTTACGGTACAGGTACGGTCGATTCCCGGTTCCGGCGGATTTGAGCGGGCGCACTGTACTGGATATTGGCGCGTGGGATGGCTGGTTTTCTTTTGAAGCCGAGCGGCGCGGGGCGCGCGTCACGGCGGTGGATTGTGTCGAGATTGAAAATTTCGTCGAGCTGAGGAAACGGCTCGGCAGCCGGGCCGAATACCGCATTTTGGATTTTTACGATCTGCCTGCCGCGAATCTGCCGGGGTTTGACTACACCTTCTTTCTAGGCGTGCTATATCACTTGAAGCACCCGCTGCTGGCGCTCGAAATTGTGTGTGCGTTGACGCGCGAGGTGGCGATTGTCGATTCGTTCGTGATCGATGGGGCGGATTGGCGGGACAACACCGAGAAAGTGCCGTCGATGGAATTTTATGAGTTGGATGAATTGGGAAGCCAACTTGATAACTGGATCGGGCCGACGGTTTCGTGTTTGATGGCAATGTGCCGGGCTGCGGGATTCGCGAGGGTTGAATTACTCGACATCGAACATGGACATGCGGCGTTGGCATGTTATCGCCGCCTGGAGGATGCGCCTGCCGCGCCGACCGCTGAAGCGCCTGTGATGATTACCGCGGCACACGCGCGCAGCTACGGCCGGAACTTTCGATCGCGTGGCGACGAGTACGTGGCGTGTTGGTTTCAGGCGGGCGCGCGGATGGTGCGGAGGCCGGAATTGCGGATGGAGATTGGCGGTTTTGGCGTGCCTTGTTTGCATGTACATGAAGAAGTGACCGGGCGCTGGATGGCGAATTTCCGGTTGCCGCCCGGTCTCGATGCCGGTTGGCGCGACGCGCGTTTGCGGTTCCACGACAGCGGCTTCTCGACGGTCTCTCGCATCGCTGTGGATGTGGAGGCACGGGCCGACACGATCGCCGTGCGCGCGGTTTACGACGGCGGCGATTGGAGCGAGGGGAAACTCACGCGCGGCGGGATCGTCACTTTCTGGATTTTGGGCTTGTCCGAAAATTGCGACCGCGCGAATGTCCGGGTGTCGATCGGCGGGCGGCGTCAACCGATGGACTATGTCGGTGAGCCGGAGGCCGATGGATACCGGCAGATCAACGGGAAGGTAAAGGACAATCAGACCTTGGGAGAGCAGGAGTTCGTGGTGGAGTTCGCCGGCGTTTCATCGGCGCCGATTCTTGTTCAGGTAACCGGGTAAGCAGGCGCGCCAAGTGGATCGGCTGGCGGAGGTATGCGATCGCGTGGCGGCCTCGAACAGCCGCCTGCGCAAGGTGTCCACGTTGGCATCGTATTTTCGAGAGCTGAACGACAAAGACCTCGAGCGGGCCGTGAGTTTTCTGTGTGGACGGCCCGTGGTGCGCGATCACTCCTCGAAGCTGTCGGTCGGGTATGCGGCGCTGCGAGAAGCCGCGCTGGCGGCGATGCCTTGGGATGAGGAAACGTTGCGCTTGTGCCTGCGCGAAACCGGCGATGGCGGAGAGGGAATCGGGCTGCTGTTGCGCAACACTCCTGGCGCAGAGCCGCTTTCATTGGACACTGCCGAGGAGTTATTCGTGCGCCTGTTCCTGGCGCGGAATACACAACACAAGGTCGACATTCTCGCCGATGCGTTTCAACGCTATCGGCCGTCGGCGATCGCATACTTACTCAAAATGGCCAGCGGCAATCCACGGATCGGGTTGCTGGAAAAGATGGTGGAGGAAGCGGTGGCCGCGGCGGTGGAGTTGCCGGTGACCGCGATTCGCGAGGCGAATAACAAGCTGGGGAATCTTGCGCAGGTGGCGGTGAGCGCCCGGCGAGGGGAGCTTGACCGGATCGAGGCGCGCCTGTTTCGCCCGCTCGATTATATGCTGGCTAAACCGATTGAAGCGATCGCGAAGGTGGCGGCGCCCGAGGAATGGGTCGTGGAGGATAAATACGACGGTATTCGCGCGCAAGTGCATCGGCGCGATGGGCAGGTGCGCATCTTCACGCGTGGCATGGAGGAAGCGACGGCGGCGTTTCCGGAAATCGTAGAGGCGATGGCGGCGTTGCCTGGCACGGCGGTTTTCGATGGCGAGATTCTCGGGTGGCGGGATGGCCGCGCGCTTTCGTTCGGCGCATTGCAGCCGCGTATCGCGCGCAAGAAAGTGCCGGAGAGTTTGCGGCAGGAAGTGCCGGTCGCTTTCATCGCTTACGATCTGCTGTACCGGCATCGGCGTTTGCTGTTGGATGAACCCCTGGAAGTCCGGCGGGCGGCCTTGGAAGAAGAATTACAAGGAGCCGGGCCGGTGTTGATGATTTCGCCGCAGACGGCGATCGCTTCGCACGATGAGCTTGACCGGCTGTTCGCCGAATCGCGTGCGCGCGGCAACGAAGGGTTAATTCTGAAGCGGCGCGCCAGCCTGTACGAAGCTGGCCGGCGCTCGGGTACATGGTGCAAGGTGAAGCGCGTCTTTGCGACGTTGGATGTCGTCGTGACCGCCGCCGAACAGGGTCACGGCAAGCGGGCGACGATGCTATCGGACTACACTTTCGCGGTGCGCGATGGCGAGCGATTCCTGAACATCGGCAAGGCCTACTCGGGGCTGACCGACGACGAGATCCGCGAACTGACGCGCCGATTCCGCACGTTGATGACGGCCAAACACGGCCGTGTGTTGCTGGTGCGGCCCGAGGTAGTGCTGGAAGTGGCCTTCGATGGGATCCAGAAAAGTCCCCGGCACAAGAGCGGTTTTGCGTTGCGTTTTCCGCGGATCGCGCGTTGGCGCCAGGATAAAGCGCCGGGCGAGATCGATACGATTGAAACGGTCGAGGCGCTGTATGCGGCCAGCCTTCGCTAAGCTGCACCCGGCGCTTCGCACGTGGTTCGAAGCCCGCTTCCCCGCTCTGTCCGAGATACAACGCAAGGCGTTGCCACTGACATTGGCGGGCGAGAACACGCTGATCCTGGCTCCTACCGGCAGCGGCAAGACGCTGGCTGCGTTCCTGTCGGCGTTGTCGGGCTTGGCGCGGGAAGCCGAAATGGCGGGCCTTCCGAATGCGGTCCGCGCGGTCTACGTTTCGCCGCTCCAGTCGCTGACGCGGGATATCCATCGCAATCTCTCGGAGCCACTCGATGCCATCAATCGAGCTTTGCCGCCGGGGCGGGAGATTCGCATGGACACACGCACCGGTGACACCGATCAGGCAGAGCGGGGACGCCAACAAAGGCGGCGCCCACATCTGCTGCTGACTACGCCTGAGAGCTTGACGGCGTTGCTCTCTCAAAGCGGTTGGGCCGGAGGCCTCGACGCACGCATCGCTATCGTCGATGAGATCCACTCCTTCGCGTCGTCGAAGCGCGGAGCCCTGCTCACCTTGGCGCTTGAACGGTTAGAGGGCCGGGCGACGGGTGCGCTTCAACGAATCGGGCTGTCGGCGACCGTCTCGCCGATCGATGAAGCGCGGAAGCTTTTGTGCGGAGTGCGGCCCTGTGCCGTGGCAGCCGTCGATCTGCGAAAGTCTCATCGCCTTGAGTTAGCCTCTTTGAAGCCCGAGACCGTGTTGATCGCGGCGGGTTACAGCACCTATCGCGTCGCGTTCGAAGTAGCGGCGTTAGTTGAGAAGGCACAGTGCAGTCTGGTGTTTTGCACGACGCGTTCGGCCGCCGAACAATTGGGGCTGGCGCTGTCGGTAATTCTGCCGGAGCTTGAGGACAAAATCGAAGTTCACCACGCGTCGATCGATCGCGATAACCGGCTGGTGATCGAAGACGGTCTTGCCAAGGGCCGATATCGCGCCGTGGTCTGCTCTTCGAGTTTAGAGCTTGGGGTGGACTTCGCGGCCGTCGATCAGGTGGTCCTGATGGGCACGCCACGAGGCGTGAGCCGGACGATTCAGCGGCTGGGCCGCAGTGGCCATCGCGTGGACGGAGTTGCGACGGGCGTGCTGGTCCCTCTAAGCCTGCCCGACTTGTTGGAATGCATCGCGCTGCGGCGAGCCGCGTCGCAAGGGAAGCTGGATGAACTCAAGATCGTGCGCAACCCGCTGGATGTGTTGGCGCAGACGTTGCTCGGCATGTCGGTGGAGCGTGAGCGGGGGCTCGATGAGGCTTACTCGACGATTCGAAAGAGCGGCAGTTATCTTGACCTGAGCCGCGCGGACTTCGATGCAGTGGCAGGCTATCTTGCGGGGGGCGGCGCGGTGCTGGGCGGCTATCGGACGGACGCCGGCAATCCGCTATACGGCAAGATCGTGATTGAAGACGGGCGCTTTCGTGTGGCATCGAAGCGCGTGGCGCGGCAGTACTTCATGAACATCGGCGTCATCAGCGATGACTACTCGATCCGCGTAGTGCTTAGCAATAACCGGCGATTGGGTGAGGTGGAAGAGGGCTTCATAAGCGGCTTGCAACCGGGCGACGCATTCAGTATCGGGGGCCGATCGGTGGTGCTTGAGCGCCTTCATCAGAACACGGCGATCGTAAGACCGGCGGGCGGCGAGAACGTGAAGACGCCGCGCTGGGGCAATAATCGAATCTCGCTCACCGCCCGCTTGGCCGAAGAAGAACGCGCGCTACGGGCGGCCATTCGCCAGGCCTGGGAGCAAGGCGGCGAGAAGGTTTGCCGCCGGATGTTGATGAAGGATTGGTCGGTTCCGCGAGATCTCGCCGACCGCGCGGTTTACTATATCGCTCGTCAGAATCGCGCCGCGCCAGTGCCGTGCGGCGATCCGGTCCAAGTCGAGCGGGTGAGGAAGGGGCACACGCTCCTGTTGATTTTTCATACGATCGCGGGGCGCGCCGTCAATCGTTCGCTCGCGTGGGTAGCGGGACGGCGGATGGACAAGGCGGCAGGCAGCGTTGCGTCGAATTTCGACGACCACGCGTTCATCTTGTCCGTGAATGCCAAGGCTCCTTGCGATGAGGCGTCCTTGCGCCGTTGCTTTTCTCCCGAACGTTGGCTCGAAGACTTGCGCTCCGCGCTCGAAGAGACGGAGACTTTGGGCCGCCGCTTTCGCCCCATCGCCGAGATCGGCCAGTTACTGGCGCGCCGCACCTGGCAAGGCCCGCAGAACCGCCGGGCGTCGAGTTGGAACGGCTCGCTTCTGTTTCAGACGTTCAAACGTCATGAGCCGGATCATCCCCTGCTGCGCGAGACAGTCCGGGAGATGATGGAGGACGAGTTGGACTCGGCGGCGGCGGAGCGGGAGGCCACCCGCATCTTTGGCGCGCTGTGGGAGATTGTGGATTTGGAGAAGCCCTCGCCTTTTGCGTTGCCGCTGTTTGCGTTTTTCAATCGCGAGATTGTACTCGCTCAGGATCCGGATCAGGCGTTGATGGAATCTGTGCAGCGTTGGTATGGGGAGTGGGACCTTTGATGTTAGAGATCGGTCCAGGGCGTTGGGCGCATCCGTCGGGCGCGTTGTGGCTCCCTGCCCTGCGAACCGCCATCATCGCCGACGCTCATTTCGGATACGGATGGGCTCAACGCCGCCGAGGAGAGTTGGGACCCTTGCGGGACGATGTCGCGCCAAAGCGCATCCTCGCCGTGATCGATGAATTGCGGCCCGAACGTGTGGTCTTGCTGGGCGATATCGTACACGCGCCAAAGCCCGCGCCGGAGGAACGTGAGTTGGTAGCCGAAATCCTGCGCAGCCTGGCCGAGCGCGCGGAGCTGGTGTTGGTGCGCGGTAATCACGATCGAGGGTTCATCGAGGACTTCGAAATCTCGTTAGTGGAAAGGTGGGAAGCGGAGGGATTGATCGCGGTACACGGAGATGTATTGCCGGTGGGCGCACAAGATCATGTTGTCGCCGGGCATTGGCATCCAGCGTGGAAGATCAGAGACGCTTCCGGTGTCGGCCACCGATTTCCCGTGTTTGCCTGCGGAGACAAGTTAACCGTGTTGCCGGCCTTTTCCCCGTTCGCCGCTGGGTTAGATCTAGCCAAAGGCGTTCCCGAGGAGTGGAAGGAAAAGACCGGTGGCCGCGTGAGGATCTATGCGGCCACCGGCCGGGCAGTTGTAAGGGTGGGGGAGAAACCAGCCTAGTTACGGTCCGGAAGAATGACAAAATCGAACGGCGCGCCGCCGTCTTTGTTGTCGACCGCGACGATAGTACGGATGATGCCGGCCCAAGTGACCAAGCGATGCGAATCGATTGCGATGGTCTTTGTCCCGGCCACCGCAACCCGCGCCTGATAGAGCGAAGGCGGAACGGCGAGGTACCCTGACGCGGCTCTGAAGGGCACGCCTGAGAGGGCAGCCTGTTTGCCGTCGAGCGATTCAAACGGTGTGGTGACATAGACGTCCACGGCCGGGGCGCTGGCCGCCGCGTGAACTACGCGGAGCTTTATCTGATTGCCTTGCGGGAGTGCGTTGTCGTCGACCAGTAGCATCAGGGAAAGAGCGGGCTGGCGGCCACCGGCGAAGCCCACTGCGATGGCGGTATAGTCGCGCCCCGCTTCAACGTTCGGCGTGGCGGTCAGAACCGTGGTGGCTGTGCCGGACACATTGACACGAATCTCATGCGATCCAGCGGGCAGACTTAGATACTCCGTGTATTCACGATGAGGCAGGCCTTCGATAACCTTGGCGCCGTCAACCAAAACGTCGACTGCCGGAGCATCGGGCGAGGCATGCAGCACTCGCACGCGGCCGGAAGTCATTTGAGCGATGGCCGAAGAGGCGACAAGGCACACCAAGGCCAAAGCGAACGTAGCACGTTGCATAAAACTCCTGTTACTTTTATTGGGATCGGGGAGTCAGGTGAAAACCCGCTCTCGGGAAGAGAGACGCCCTATCTGCTGGAACGGATTTATTTTTTGCGGCCCGGGTGGAGATGCTAGCCTGGAGCATTCACTGTGGTTTCACCTCTTTCCTCCTGGCTTCCTGAATCCTGGCAAACAAAAGCGGCTTTGCAGCAGCCCAACTATCCGTCCGCCTCGCGGCTTGACGCCGTCGTGGCACAGCTCTCCAGTCTGCCTCCGTTGGTCACCTCCTGGGAGGTGATGTCGCTGAGGGGCCAACTAGCGGAAGCGGCCGCGGGCAAGCGCTTCGTGTTGCAGGGCGGCGATTGCGCCGAACGTTTTGACGACTGCCGTCCGGAGTCGATCACCAGCAAGCTGAAGATCCTTTTGCAAATGAGCCTGGTGTTGGTGCAGGGCGCGCAGAAGCCTGTCATCCGGCTGGGGCGATTTGCGGGACAGTATGCCAAGCCGCGTTCAGACGATAACGAGACGCGAGAGGGCGTGTCACTACCGAGTTATCGCGGCGACATTGTGAACCGGCCGGCGTTCACCAGTGAAGATCGGGTTCCCGATCCCGACCTGTTGCTGCGAGGTTATGAACGCGCGGCGCTGACACTCAATTTCATACGGTCTCTGGTGCGAGGCGGCTTTGCCGATCTACATCACCCTGAATATTGGGACCTGGCCTTCGTTAAACATTCGCCGATGGCCGGCGAATATCATCGGCTGGCGGCGAGCATCAACCAGTCGCTCCGTTTCATGGAGAATGTCCTCGGCGCGCATACGACCGAACTGCAGTGGGTCGATTTCTTCACCAGTCACGAGGCGCTGCATCTGCACTATGAGCAGGCGCAGACGCACCGCGTGCCGCACCGGCGGGGTTACTTTAACCTGGCCACGCACTTTCCGTGGATCGGCATGCGCACCGCCGACGCCGAAGGGGCGCACGTGGAATACTGCCGCGGGATTGAGAATCCCATCGGAGTCAAAGTAGGCGGCGCGATGAGTAACGACCAGATTCTTCGGTTGTTGGACGTGCTGCATCCCGAAGGTGAGCCGGGACGCTTGACGTTCATCCATCGTCTGGGCAAGAGCAAAGTAGCCGAGCATTTGCCCCGGCTGATCGAGGTGGTGCGTCAATCGGGGAAGCCGGTCTTGTGGATCTGCGACCCGATGCATGGGAATACGCAGACGACAACATCGGGCATCAAGACGCGCCGGTTCGACGACATTCTTTTCGAACTGGAGCAGGCTTTTGCGATTCACGCCGAAGCCGGGAGCACACTGGGCGGCGTACACTTTGAACTGACCGGCGAGAACGTGACCGAGTGTATCGGCGGGGCGAGCGGTATTACGGAAGCGGATCTGGCCGCTAATTACAAAAGCGAAGTGGATCCTCGGCTTAACTACGAACAGGCGCTCGAGATGGCGTTTCTTGTGGCGCGCAAGATGATGCCGGTCGACGGCGCAACCACGACCGGGCAGTTCAAGCCGGCGGCCTAACTCAATGCCGTATCGCGCCTGGCTCCCTGTCATAATTTAGGGAAGATGAAACGGCGCAGACTGCTTCAATCCTTCGTCGCCATGCCCGCCGCTGCGGCTGCGGCGCAGTCGACGGCAAGCCAAGATGAGACACCCAGGATCGCCATCGCTTCTACCGAAGCGGGCGCCTCCGGGCTAGTCAGGTTCTTCACCAAGACCCAGTTTGAGGCGTTGGTAAAACTCGCCGGCTTGATTGCTCCATCGTCGAGTTCTCGTCCTTCGTCGTCCCAGGCGGGCGCACCGGAGTTCCTCGATTTTCTGGTAAGCCAGTCTCCCGAGCCGATCCAGAGCCTATATCGGCAAGGCCTCGACCGCTTGGCGCGCGAAGGCGTGACCGAAGCTGGCCTGGCGCCTCTCAATCAGGCATGGACGTACGCGGGCCCGTCCGATCGGTTCGCGCAATTTCTACAACGGGCCAAGACGGATATCCTGCAGGCGACGATCAACTCGCGCGAATGGGCGGAGTCACTCGGCCGTGGGCGCCGAGGCAGCTCACCTACCGGTTATTACTGGAGGAGCCTCGATTAACATGGCGGCGCAAACTATCCACGACGTAGTGATTATCGGATCGGGCGCGGGTGGCGGCATGGCTGCGAATACGCTCACCAAGCTCGGGGTCAAGTGCCTGATGCTGGAGGCCGGGCCGATGGCCGATCTTGATAAGGACCGCGCGCTGGTCAATGTCTACGACTTGCCTTATCGTGGATTCGGCAAGCCAGGGCGGTTTCCACACGTCACGCAGGCGAGCGAGTTCGACGCCAACTTGTGGGCCGATGAGAAGCAGAACCCTTACACGTATGCCGCTGAGGAACCTTACTATTGGGTTCGCATCAGGATGGTGGGCGGTAAGACGATGCGTTGGGGCCGGGCGTCGTGGCGCTTGAGCGATCTCGAATTCGCGTGCAAGGATCATGACGGGTTCGGCGAAAATTGGCCGGTGCGTTTGGCGGATCTGGCTCCTTACTACGATCGGGTCGAGCCGATGTTTCGGGTGTCGGGGCGTAATGAAGGACTCAAGCAACTCCCGGACGGTAAGTTGATTTTGGATGACTCAGCCGATAGCCTTTCGGTGCAGCGCTTTGTGGGATCGTGCAAACAGCTCGGCGTTCCGACGACGAAGCCCCGCCGCGCGACCGGGACGCTGGCGTCCTCGACCAACCTGCTTTTGCCGACGGCGATCGAATCCGGCAATCTGCAACTGATCACCAATGCCGTGGTGCGCGAGATCACCGCGGATCCGCAGACCGGGCGGGCCAACGGCGTTCACTTCATCGATCGCCGCAGTGGACGCGATTATCATGTGAAGGCGCGGACGATCGTGCTGTCGGCGTCAACGCTGGAGAGCACCCGGCTGCTGCTCAACTCGCCTTCCCTGGCGGTTAATTCGAGCGGCGTGTTGGGGCGTTATCTCTTCGATCAGTTCTACGTCAAGAACACCGTCCAGGCGATCGTGCCGGAAGCGCGCGGCGGTCGCGGCGAACGGAACCTGATGGGCGGGGGTGGATACATCGCGCGGTTCCGTAACGTCGACAGGCGCGAAAAGAATTTCATTCGCGGTTACACGTATGACTTCGGCAGCGGCGGCACTCCTTCGGCGCGCGTGTTGCCGCTCTACGGAGACGCGCTGTTCAAGGAGTTAGAGGAACTGCGCAATACGGCGTTCGGGATGACGACGATGGGCGAGGTGCTGTCCCGGTATGAGAACCACGCCAGCATCGACAAAACCGTGAAGGACGCATGGGGCATTCCCGCTTTGCACATTTCGCAGAAGTACGGCGAAAATGAACACGCCATGGCCAAGGATGCGATGGAGATGGGCGAGGCGATGTGTAAAGGCGCGGGCTTTGAAGTGATCGCCAAGCACGCGCAAATGGTTCCGCCGGGCGAGAGTATCCACGAGTTGGGGACATGCCGGATGGGCTCGGATCCGAAGAAGAGCGTGCTGAATGGCTACAACCAGAGTCATGAGGTGAAGAACCTATTTGTCGTCGACGGCAGTGCGTTTGTAAGTGGCGGCGCGCAGAATCCGACGCTGACTTTGATGGCGCTGTCGATGCGAGCGTCCGAGTATCTGGCCGAACGGCTGAAAAAAGGTGAACTTTGAGGAGCCTGGTTTCCGCGTTGGTGCTAGCGTCGTGGTTGTTGGCGGCAGACCCACCCGCGCCTCCCAAGCAGCCGGTCCCCTATAGCCACAAGCAACATCTGGCCATGGGGCTACAGTGCAAGAATTGCCATACTAACCCGGATCCTGGAGAGATGATGGGCATCCCTCAGGTGAAGGTCTGCATGGGTTGTCACGCTTCGGTCAAGACCGGCTCAGAACATATTCAGAAGCTGGCCAAACATGCCGGCGATAAGACGGAGCCGCCGTGGGTGCGCGTGTACCGGATCCCGTCTTATGTTTTCTTCAGCCACAAGGTTCATCTGGAATCGGCAGCCAAGGCCACCTGTGAAACCTGTCATGGACCGGTGGCGACGCGCGAGGCGCTCTGGCGAGAAACTAACATCTCGATGGGCGCCTGCATGGAGTGCCACCGGCAAAACAAAGCGAGTAACGACTGCACTTATTGTCACGAGCCTCGGCAGTAGTAAGCTTAGAGCATTTTCATTGTAAGTGAGGTCCGCTCCGTCGCCGTCGCGGCTCGGAACTGAGCGCGGTCTTAGGCGGGAACCTCCTCGAAGTGTTGGCGCGGGGCCAAAGGCGCGAGTCCGGGAATGGCGATTTTTAAGGCGTCGTGAACATGCTCGGCGAAGTGGAATTTCATTTCGGCGCGCACTTCGTCGGCCAACTCGTGCAAGTCCTTCTCGTTCGCCTTCGGCAGGATGATCGTTTTGATGCCGGAACGCCGTGCGGCCAGCACTTTTTCTTTCACACCGCCAATGGGGAGGACCAGTCCGGTCAGGGTAATTTCACCGGTCATGGCCACGTCGGCGCGTGCAGGAATCCTGGTATAGAGAGAGGTCAACGCTACCGTCATCGTGATGCCCGCCGAGGGTCCATCTTTCGGCGTCGCGCCGGCCGGGACGTGGACGTGGACGCCCCAGTCTTTAAACTTCGCCGGATCGATGCCGAACTCCGCCGCGTGAGACCAGATGTAGCTTTGGGCGGTCTTGGCCGATTCCTGCATCACTTCGCCTAACTGCCCGGTCAAGGTGAACCCTTTGCTCTCGGGCAGGAGCGAGGCTTCGATGTAGAGAACATCGCCGCCAGACTCCGTCCAAGCTAGTCCCGTGGCGACGCCCGGCGGTACGTTCTTGCGGGCCTGTTCCGGCATGAAGGGCTCGGGGCCAAGAAATTCGCTTAAATTTTCGGTAGTCACAGCGAAGGGAGCGGGCTTACCCTCGGCGAAATAGAGCGCGGCTTTGCGCGCAAGTTTCGAGATCTGCCGTTCCAGGCGGCGCAATCCGGCTTCACGCGTGTAGCGCCGAATTACCTGCGACAACGCCTCGTCGGCGATCGAGAAGTTTTCCGGAGTAAGGCCGGTTTCTTTGATCTGCCGGGGAATCAGGTACCGGCGCGAAATTTCCACCTTCTCTTCTTCGGTGTAGCCGGCGAGGCGGAGGATCTCCATACGATCAAGGAGTGGCCGTGGGACCGATTCGAGTCCGTTGGCCGTGGTCACGAACATGACCTTCGAAAGATCGAAGGGCAGATCGAGATAATTGTCGCGGAAAGTATGGTTCTGTTCGGGGTCGAGGACTTCGAGCAGCGCCGAAGAAGGATCGCCGCGGTAGTCGCGCCCGAGCTTATCCACTTCGTCCAGCAGGATCACTGGATTACGAGATCCGGCACGCCGGATGGCTTGGACCAGGCGCCCCGGCATGGCGCCGATGTAGGTTCGCCGGTGGCCGCGGAGTTCAGCTTCGTCGTGCAGGCCGCCCAGCGACAGACGTTCGAACTTACGGCCGAGCGACCGCGCAATCGATTGGCCCAGCGAAGTCTTGCCGACGCCGGGAGGGCCCACCAAGCAGAGAATGGGCGCTTTGGCGAGCGGATTCATTTTGAGCACACCGAGATGTTCGAGAATACGGCTTTTTACTTCTTTCAGATCGAAATGATCCGCATCGAGCACGGCGCGCGCGTGCGTGATATCGAGGTTGTCGTCAGTAGTGACGTTCCAGGGCAATTCAAGGACGTACTCGATCCAGGTGCGCGTCACGTTGTGATCGGGCGAAGCCTGCGGCAGACGTTCCAGCCGCTTCAACTCGCGTTCGGCCTCTTTCCGCACTTCGTCGGACAGTTCAGCCTTGGCCAGACGCTCGCGCAGTTGGACGACATCGTCGGTTTCCCCGCCCTGCTCGCCCAACTCCTGTTGAATGGCGCGCATCTGCTGCCGGAGCATATACTCTTTCTGCTCCTTAGTGACTTCGTCGCGCGCGCGGGTGTTGATTTTGTTGCGAATCTCCAGCACTTGCAGTTCGTGCGAGAGATAGTTGTGCAGCAGCCGGAAGGCGTCGGCTACGCTCTGAGCCTCGAGCAAGGTCTGTTCTTTTTGGAGATCCAAAGAGAACAACGAAGCCAACAGATAGACCAGCCGCATAGGCTCTGCGTCATCTTCAGCCAGTTGTTGGATTTCAAACGGCACTTGGGTCTGCGCCAGTTCGACTGCTTTGTTGGCGATTTCCACAACCGAGCGGCGCAACGCTTCGACTTCGGGCGTGTGCTCGTTCGGGACCGGGGCCATCTGCACGCGCCCGCTCAGATACGTCCCTCCTTCCTCTTCGGCTTTGAGCACCATGACGCGCTCAATGCCGAGAACGAGGATCTCAATCAGGTTTGAGTTTGGCCGGTTGATCTTGCGAATCACCGCTTTGGTGCCATAGGTATAGAGATCGTTCTGACCGGGATTATCCACCGAGGAATCACGCTGGCTGACCAGAACGATTTCTTTATCCTCAGTCGCCAAAGCCGCTTCGACCGCCGCCAGGGAGCGAGGCCGGCCTACCGACAAAGGCGTGACGAGATACGGCAACAACGCCGTGTTCTTCATCGGCAGCAAAGGCAAGGTCTGAATTTTATCGTGGTTCACACTCATATTGACGAGTCCCCTGTCAAAACGGATTCATTCATGCGCTGGCTGGTTCCAATTCAGCGGCGGTTTCAAAGTGTAAACCGCCGGCGATCGTGTTGAGTTCCACCAGAACGCGGTGATGATTTGTCACGCGGCCTTCGAGAATCAAGCGGGCAAGCGGAGTTTCCAACTCACGCTGGATGGCGCGCTTGAGCGGGCGCGCTCCATAAACCGGTTCGTACCCCACCTTGACCAGATGCGCACGAGCGGCGGCCGACAACTCCAGGGTAATATGACGCTCGGCCAAACGGGCGCGCAACCCCGAGAGCTGGATTTCGACGATCTTCTCCAAGTGCACCTGATCGAGAGAATGGAACACGATGATTTCGTCAATTCGATTGAGAAATTCCGGACGGAAGTGCGTGCGCAGATTCTCCGGCGGCAGGTTCGACGTCATCACGATCATGGTGTTCTTGAAGTCAACCACACGGCCTTGGCCATCGGTCAATCTGCCGTCGTCCAGGACCTGGAGCAGCACGTTGAACACGTCGGCATGAGCCTTTTCTACTTCGTCGAACAATATCACGGAATAGGGCCGGCGGCGCACAGCCTCAGTTAACTGGCCGCCCTCTTCAAAGCCAACATAGCCTGGAGGCGCGCCAATCAGACGCGAGACGTTGTGTTTTTCCTGATATTCGGACAGGTCGATGCGGATCATCGCCTGCTCCGCGTCGAATAGCGAGTGCGCCAAGGCGCGGGCGAGTTCGGTTTTGCCGACGCCCGTGGGCCCGAGGAACAGAAAACTGCCAATGGGCCGCTTGGGATCTTTCAGTCCGGAGCGGGCGCGGAGGACGGCTTCGGCGACGGCCTTCACCGCTTCGTCCTGACCGATCACACGATTGTGCAATTCATCTTCGAGGTGGAGGAGTTTGTGCATCTCGCCTTCGAGGAGCTTGGAGAGCGGCACGCCGGTCCAACGCGAAACGATTTCGGCGATGTCCTCTTCGTCCACTTCTTCCTTGAGCAGACGCGGGGCCTTGCTTTCGGCCATGCGCGCTTGCTCGGCCTTGATCTGGCGGTCCAGTTCGGTGAGGCGGCCGTATTTGAGTTCCGCCGCTTTGTTGAGGTCGTACGCGCGTTCAGCCTTTTCGATTTCCGCGCGGGTTTGCTCAATCCGTTCATGGACGGCGCGGAGGCGTTGCACCGATTCCTTCTCGGTTTGCCAGCGAGCCTTGAGCGCGCTGGAGGTTTCGTTCAATTCGGCCAGCTCCTTTTCGAGCTTGACCAAACGGTCTCGCGACGCTTGATCCGTCTCTTTCTTCAAGGCTTCGCGCTCGATCTCCAGTTGCATGGAGCGGCGCATAGCTTCGTCGAGTTCGGCGGGCATCGAATCGATCTCGGTGCGCAAGCGCGCAGCCGATTCATCCATCAAGTCGATCGCTTTGTCGGGCAGGAATCGATCCGTAATATACCGATTGGAAAGCACGGCGGCGGCGACGATGGCGGCATCCTTAATGCGGACGCCGTGATGGACTTCGTAACGTTCGCGCAAGCCGCGCAGGATTGAGATGGTGTCTTCGACGGTCGGCTGGTCGACCAGTACGCTTTGGAAGCGGCGTTCGAGAGCGGCATCCTTTTCGATGTGCTTGCGATACTCGTCGAGCGTGGTGGCCCCGATGCAATGCAGTTCGCCCCGGGCGAGCATAGGCTTGAGCAGATTGCCCGCGTCCATGGAGCCTTCAGCTTTGCCCGCGCCGACGACGGTCTGGAGTTCGTCGATAAAGAGAATGATCTCGCCCGCGCTCTCCTGCACTTCTTTGAGCACAGCTTTGAGGCGCTCTTCAAACTCGCCCCGAAATTTGGCTCCAGCGATGAGCGCGCCCATGTCGAGCGAGACGATCTTGCGATTCTTCAGGCCTTCAGGCACGTCGCCACGAACAATGCGCTGCGCGAGGCCTTCGGCGATGGCTGTCTTACCGACGCCAGGCTCGCCAATCAGCACCGGATTGTTCTTGGTCCGGCGCGAGAGGATCTGAATGACGCGGCGGATTTCTTCGTCGCGGCCAATCACCGGATCGAGCTTGCCCTGGTTCGCCAGTGCAGTTAGGTCGCGGCCGTATTTTTCAAGCGCCTGATACGTGGTTTCGGGATTTTGAGAGGTGACGCGCTGATGGCCGCGCACCTCCTGGAGCGCTTTCATGAGCTTGTCGCGGGTCAAGCCGGCTTCCTTAAGCAGCTTGCCGCTGAAGCCGGTGTCTTCGCCGATCGCTAGAATCGCATGCTCAACCGAGACAAAGTCATCCTTCATCCGTTTCGCTTCGGTTTCCGCGCGCGTAAAGGCCTGATTCAGGCGGGCGGTAACGTAAATCTGGTCTGCGGGCTGCGCGCCCACGGTCACCTTCGGCAGGCGATCCAACTCCTGCATGAGCTTGCGATGGAGATTGTCGGGCTTTGCGTCAGCCTTAATCAGCAGGGCCGGGGCCAAGCCATCGGCTTGTTCCATGAGGGAAAGGAAGAGGTGTTCTGTGTCAACTTGTTGATGAGAAAGCGCAATAGCTTTAGCCTGCGCCTGACGAACGGCCTCTTGCAGTTTTTCTGTGAAGCGGTTGATGTCCATTTGAACCTGTTTCCTCGCTGACCATACGATATCACACGATTTCCTTGCTGTCACGATATATGAGCGTGTTTATATCAACTTTCCTCTGTGCGACTTGGTGTGGGTGATTTACGTTGGGAAAATTCACAGGTGTCGGATTTCGTCGGGTGTTGTCGTTCGCCATACAATGCCATGGTCGCGTGCCTGGCGTGGGGAGAGGCATCGAAGAATTGCCGAAGTAAGTTATTGATGGCAAGGGAGAAAATAAGTTTACGGCGCGCGCGACCTGCAATTTGTTGGCAAGCCGAAACAAAGATATGGCTGAATGTCGATCTTGCGATGTTTCCCGTAACAGCCGTGCATTTCCGCTCCGGGTTACTCCCTATATTTATTGACTTTCGCGCGGTCGAAACTACTACCGCCGGACAGGCTGCATCAGATCCGCGATGTGGACCCAAGCTTGCGAGCCAGGGTCCTGCGGATGCGCTTTGGCGATCGCCTTGGCCCGGCGGATTAGGTTTCGTGCTTCGCGCCCTTGGCCGGTCTTCCCCAGGATGGATGCGGAGGTCCGTAGGATCTCGGCCATGAGTGGATGGTCAGGGTTCAATCGCGTTTCCAATATTTCGCGAGCCCTTGCCACACTCGCACTGGCGGGAGCCCATTGCTTCAGACGCTCATAGACACGAGCGAGATTAAGATGAGTACGGACCAAGTCCGCGTGCAACGGACCAAGGGAAGGTTCCATCAGAGCGATCGATTGCAGCAAGAGTCCCTTAGCCTGTATCCATTGCCGGTCCAGAGCTGACAGGAAGGCAAGATTCCCGAGAACAAGGCCGCGTCTCAGCTCTCCGTCCCCGCCGTCACCGGCAAGATCGAGTGCCTGGTGGAAAAATCGTCTGGCGTCTTTACGATCAACTTGCTGCTGACGCGCTACGGCGAGGGTATAGAGAAAGTTGGTCAGTGCCGGAGAGCCTGGGCCGTGAACCTCGATCGCCTGCCGCAAGGCGTTGCGGCAAAGAAGCTCCGCCTGAGCCGGGCGCCGCCCTGTTTCCAGATATAGAGTGGCGAGATTCAAGAGCAGCAGTTCCTGCCCTCCAAACGCGCTGCCTTCCTTCTCGCCCCACCGGATGCCGCGTTGGTATGCTCGCTCTGCCTCGGCGAAGTCACCCTGCGTTTGGAAGTACACACCAACCTGATTCCATGCGATGCCAGCCCTCGGATGAGCCTTGGTGAGTTCCTCAAGAACGGCCGGCACCAGATGGCCCACGGAGGCGTGATCGCCCGCGAACGTCAGCCGCCGCATTTCTTCCACGAGGACGTTGAGGGGGTCGACCTCCTCGGAGGCGGGCAAGAGCGGAGCACAAAATAAGAAAGCGGTAACGAACAACATAGAGATTCCTCCCGGGAATCGGGACGTTCTTTCTTGTGGCCCTGACGCAAGGCATCTCGCGACAGATAGTGGAACTTCTGGACGCCTGTAGCGGTCGACGTTCCCGGCGGCGGCACTGAGCCGAGTGGTCACGATTTGCCGCCGCGTTGAGGCGCGCGCCCGTGGTCCGGCGCTTACTCCGCTGGGTTTTTCGCCAACTCCACATTCATGCGGACAGCGCGCCCACGGATGCCATTGATCACCTGCAGTTCCCTCCCTTCCGTATCCATGACGACCCGCTCCACCACAGATTCGTAGGACTGGCCGTCCTCGGCCAGTGTCAAGATAATCCGTGCTTTGACAATGCCGTTGAATACGCCCTTCTCGTCGCGGGTGAAAAACTGCACGGTGAACGCGAACTTCCGGTCTCCAATACGCAACCAGACGCCAACGTGGGGGGAGTGTGACGGATCCACGTTGGCGCCGATGTATGACCCGTCGGCAGAGTACGTTCCCACTTCAGCCGTACTGGCGCTGCCGTCTGGCCGTGCAGCCCCGGAACGCCATGTTCCTTGCAGTGACTGACCGCTGGTGCGCAGCGTCTCCTGGCCGAACGCGGGAAGCTGGGTTAGACAAAACAGCGCCGCCGGCAAAATGTAGAGTCTCATTTCGAATTCTCCTTTTAGTGAGAGAGCGGTGTTCCCGCCTCGTCACCATGCTTAGCGCGTGGGTCAGAAAAAGAAGCTCAAAGTCATACGAGGCTCGACATTGGGGCGCGGCGAATTGGCTGGCGCTTCCAGTATGCGGCCGAACGCCACAGCCACTCGAACGGCCCGAACCGGAAGCGGGCAAGCCATTGAATGCTGAACTGCACTTGCGCGATGTAGAGCACCATTCCAATACACGCAGCGGATGCGGAACCGATTCGCCCAAACAGTCCGAGCCCATATCCGTAGAAAACGAAACACAGGATGAAAGACTGAGCCAGATAGTTGGTGAGCGCCATTTGCCCGATGGCTCGAAACCCCGGCAAGGATGAGGCGCGGCTGAGCTTCAGCCAAAGCAGAACCGCCGATGTATACGCGAGAGCGACAAGAATTGGCGCAGAGAAACCCAGCCCCGCCAATACCCGCGGCAGCGCCATGACCGCGGCGCCAAAGGCCAGCCCGGCGGCAAGAAACATCCAAAGTTTGCCCCGATGCTTCTCCGGTTCACGCAGAATGCCACTTCGCCAGGCAGCCATACCCAGATACATCAAGCCGGCGGTTCGCGGCAGGATGGCGAGCAAGAGAGGCACGATCAGAGCCCACGTTTCGTGCCAGCGGAAGCTCAGGATCGAGAGGAAGCCGCCGTTGGCATAGACTTCTCGCGCTTGCCGGATGAGCTCCGCGCCCTGCTTGTCTGAAGGGAATGGCGCTCCGAGTGAGACGACCTCAGCGAGAACAATCGCACCCGAGCCAATTAAGACTAGCGCCGGCCAAGGCAGATTCAGCGAAGGCAGCAGTAGCATCCCACAAATCGCGTACAGAGCCAGGATGTCGCCATTCCAGACGAGAAAGAGTTGAACCGTACCGGCCAGAAGAAGCCAGGCCAGCCTGCGAACCAGAAAAGATCGCATGCTGACGTTCCTGGATGCCGAGCGCTCGGCTTGGATCGCAATGCCGACACCGAATAGGAAGGAAAAGATGGTGACTGCTTTGAATTCCAGCGCACCAGCGATCAGCAGGCCCACGATCCGGTCGGCTTGGCTTGGACCGGACTCATGTCGCAGAATATGCTCCAACAGCGGAACACGAAACAAGGTCTCGATATTGACCATCAGCACTCCAAACAACGCCAGGCCGCGGAGAGCGTCGATGTGTGGGTACCGCTCCCCCTGAGTTGTCGGCGCCAAGTCCCGGTCGGCGCTCATTTTCGATTGCTTCCTGCGTCATCGGGCCGGGCGATCAGGTGCATGATGAGCAGACCGATCAGCCCAGCCGCAAAGATCATGCCGGCGCTTCCGAGAATCGGAATCAAACCGGGCTGGAAGCTGAGCGCCGGGATGAACTCCCCGAACCAGAGACGTTCCCGCGGCGCTTGAAAGAGCCCAAAGAGCGCCAACGAAGCGACTTGGCCTTTCCAGCCAAACCGCCGCCCGATCATGAGTAAGAATACGAGCAGAGCCGCCCCCAGGAAAGGAAGTAGGAACATGGTCCATGGGGAAATCAACATGAGCGGGTCGTCATGGCCTTCAACCCGACTCCACCACAATCCAAGACCCTGCTCCAACTTATTCTTGGCAAACAGACCTAAGCCAAATGCCACGCCGCCAACCGCAACACCTATACGTTGCAAACGGTTCGGGCGTACGAAATAGACCGCGGCGCATAAGGCAGCAGCCGCAACACCAGTGCTGAACAACCAAAAAGGCAGCAGAAACGGGATCACACCACGGTCCAGTCGCGCGGCCAGAACATCGTGGCGGGCTTGCATCGCCACCGCCGCCCCTCCGGCAAGAAACAGGATCGCGATGAGCGCGGCGGCCAGGAACCCGCCAGGATTCCGGCGGCGAGAGTTTTGGAATCGCTCCCAGGGACTGGCGTCACGGGCCTGAACGGGCCGTTGTTCCAGATGCCGCTGAAGGTCTTCCGCGAAAGCCTCCACCGAACCATAGCGGCGTTCCGGTTCCTTGCGAAGCGCCATGAGCAGGATGGAATCCAGATCGCCTACGAGGCGCTTGCGCAGGCGGTTCGGATCGCCTTCGCGCACGGCGCTGACTGTCTCGGGTGTGATCCGATCCCGTTCGCGGCCGGGCGCATGTTCCGAAGTGGTGATGACCTCACTGGGGCGTACGGGTTCCACCTCTGAAATCACCCGGACCATCTCTTGCATGGCCGAACTCAACAGGCGGTAAGGCCGGTGTCCGGTCAACAGTTCGTAGAGAACAACGCCCAGCGAATAGACGTCGGACAGGGTTGTGATCGCCGTGCCATTCACTTGCTCGGGGCTGGCGTACTCTGGCGTCATCATCCCGGCCAGCGTCAGAGTTGCCGGCGCGTCGCCGGGCTTATTGGTCGCCAGAACCTTGGCGATTCCGAAGTCGAGCAGCTTGACGACTCCATCCTTGGTGACAAAGATATTGCTTGGTTTCAGATCCCTGTGGACCACCAGATGCCGGTGAGCGAAGCGAACCGCATCGATGACGCCGCGAAAGAGTTCCAGCCGCTGGCTGACATTCAGCTTCCGGTCATCGCACCAACGATGGATCGGATGGCCGTCGACAAACTCCATCACAAAGAAGGGCCACCCCTCCTCCGTCACGCCGGCATCGAGAAGCTGGGCGATATTCGGATGGTCTAGGGAAGCGAGGATCTCGCGTTCCTGCTGGAAACGTGCGATGACGGCAGCGGAGCTTGCGGGAGGCAGTACGAGTTTGATGGCGGCCTGCCGTTGAAAGGTCTCGTCAGATCGTTCGCCAAGAAAGACGACTCCGTTTCCGCCGCGGCCGATCTCACGAACCAGGGTGTAGCCGGCGCAATGGCGGCCTTGCATTTTGGGCAACTCGGGAGCGGTATGCGGTTTGGCCGCGCCGAGGGCTGGCCGGTCCAGCCAAGTGGGCACTTGATCATGCGATCGCAGAAGGCGCTCGGCCTCTTCCCGAATCGCCACGTTGCCGTGACATTCCCGTTCGAGAAACGCTTCTCGCTCCGAACCACTGAGAGGCAGCGCTTCCTCGTAAATTTTCCGGATCCGGCTGAGATCTTCTGGCGTCATGCGAAATTCCTCCGCTCAGCCTAGCGCTACGCGGACAAAAAATAGCTCACAATTGACTGTAGTGGATAACCAAGACGAGCGCGATTCGCATACCATCACCACACTTCTCGGCCAGTGGCGGCGCGGTGACCGTGAGGCCGGGGATCGGCTAATGGAGTTGGTTTACACCGAGTTGCATCAAATCGCCGCGAGAGAGATGCGCCGCGAGCACGGCGAGCATACCTTGCAAACCACCGCCATCGTGCATGAAGCCTACCTTCGGATCACTAAGTCCGAGCCAATAGACTGGAAGGATCGCGCCCATTTCTACGCAGTGGCGGCCCAGCAACTGCGGCGAGTTCTAGTGGACCATGCCCGGCGGCAGCACAGCGAGAAAAGGGGTGGAGGCATTTCTCCACTGTCTCTTTGGGAGTCAGATGGCCCGGCCATCGCGTCCGATGAACATGTCCTGGCTGTAAACGAGGCATTGACTCGGCTGGAATCCCTGGATCCACGGGCGGCCAAGGTCGTTGAATTGCGTTTTTTCGGCGGCCTCAACGAAGCAGAGACGGCCGAGGCCCTCAGTATTTCGGTGGCTACGCTGAAACGGGATTGGGATTTTGCGAAAGCCTGGCTCGCGGGGCAACTCACTTAGTCAGTTAGCGAATCTATCGAGCGCCCGCCTGGCGCTACCGTGCGGGAATCTAAGGCCTGCAGACTTGGTTGTTGGATTGATCGTGTGAAACCTAAAAAAGCGGCCAATTTGTGTGCCCCGAAATTTTCAGCGTAAGCGATCTAAAATCACCCGATCAGCCGATCCCCGGCCTCACGGTCACCGCGCCGCCACTGGCCGAGAAGTGTGGTGATGGTATGCGAATCGCGATCGTCTTGGTTATCCACTACAGTCAATTGTGAGCTACTTCCCGCCCGCGCCGCGCTAGGCTCACTGGAGGGCATTTTCACAATGACGCCAGAAGATCTCGGCAAGATCCGGAGTGCCTTCGAAGAAGCGCTGCCGCTCGGTGGTTCGGAGAGTTTTGCCTATTTGTTGCCATAGAAACTGTGCTCAACTCAACGGCAGTCCTCGACGTAAAGTTCGATCGCCTCACGAATGTTCGCGAGAGCTTCGGACCGAGTGTCTCCCTGAGAACGCAACAGGGAGTATGGGAACAGAGGCCACGTAGCCGCTGTCGGATTCACGTTCGAGAATCACGGTATTCGTCATAAGCCAACCCGATTACAATCCCGCGCGCCGTGGCCGTGGATGGTGAGCGGACCGGCCTCTACCGTTACAATGTAGACTGTGACCGGTCACGACATCCGCCAGAAATTTCTCGATTTTTTCGCCGCCCGCGGCCATCGCGTAGTGCGCTCCTCTTCCCTGGTTCCCGCCAACGATCCGACGTTGCTTTTCACCAACGCCGGCATGAATCAGTTCAAAGATATCTTTCTCGGCCAGGAGAAGCGCGATTACAATCGCGCCGCGACCGCCCAGAAGTGCGTACGTGCTGGAGGCAAGCACAACGATCTGGAGAACGTGGGCTTCACACGGCGCCACCATACGTTCTTTGAGATGATGGGCAATTTTTCTTTCGGCGATTATTTCAAAGCCGAAGCGATTGAATTTGCCTGGGACCTGATCACCAAAGAATACGCGATGCCGAAGGACCGGCTTTACGTGACGGTTTTCCGCGAAGACGATGAAGCCGAAGAACTGTGGCAGAAGGTGACTGGCATTTCGAAGTCGCGTATCTTCCGGCTGGACGAGAAAGACAATTTCTGGCAGATGGGCGATACCGGGCCGTGCGGTCCGTGTTCGGAAATTCACTTTGATCTGGGCGCTCACGCGGCTGGACCCAGTCAGGAGAACGAAGAATTTCCGCTCGACGCCGGCGGGCGTTTCGTCGAAATCTGGAACCTGGTGTTCATGCAGTTCGATCGCGCTTCGAACGGGATTATGTCGCGCTTGCCCAAGCCTTCGATCGACACTGGCATGGGACTTGAGCGCGTCGCGGCGATCCTACAAGGCAAACTCACTAACTACGAGTGCGACCTGCTTGCGCCGATTGTCGCCAAGGCCGGTGAACTGCTCAACATCACGCAAGGGGAAGACGCGAAGAAGGACGCAGCCTTGCGCATTTCGGCCGACCACGCCCGCGCCGCCGCGTTCCTGATTCACGATGGCATTGTGCCGGCCAACGAAGGCCGCGGCTACGTGCTCCGCAAGATCATGCGCCGCGCCATGCGCCACGCCCGGCGCTCCGGCAATACCGAGCCGTATCTCTACAAGCTCACCGGTTTCGCCGCTGAATGGATGAAGCCGGCCTACCCGGAGTTGCTTGAGTCCGTGCAACGCGTCGCCCGCATTGTGAAGGAAGAAGAGCACAGGTATGCAACCACCTTCCTAGTGGCCGAGAAAGTCTTCCACGACGAAGTGAAGGCCGTGCAGAACGGCGTGATTCCGGGTCCGGCAGCGTTCAAACTTTACGACACTTACGGCCTGGGCCTCGACGAGATGGAAGAGATGGCGCGGGAATTCGGACTGGCCATCGATCGAAAGGCCTTCGATACGGAGATGGAAGGCCAGCGCAAGCGCGCGCGGGCATCGTGGAAGGGCGCAGAGAAAGCGCAAATCGATCCGATCTATCAACAGGTGCTGGCCAAGGGGCGAACCAAATTCCTGGGCTACGCGCAAACGGCAGCCGACGCGACCGTGGTTGCATACCTAGAAGCGAAACAGGAATTGGTGCTCAGCGAGACGCCATTCTACGCCGAGACCGGCGGACAAATCGGCGATCGTGGAGCCATCTACGCTGGAGATGTGAAGGTGGCCGATGTGGTGGATACCTATCACCCGGTTCCTGGGCTTTCGGTTCACAAGATCGTACCGCACGCCGCTATCCCGGATGGCTTGGCGGTACGCGCGGAAATCGATGTGGCGCGCCGCAACGCCACGCAGCGCAACCACACGGCGACTCACCTATTGCACGCAGCGCTGCGCAAGGTGCTTGGCATTCATGTGAAGCAAGCCGGCAGCGTCGTCGATCCGGGCCGCCTGCGCTTTGACTTCAGCCATTACACGAGTGTCGATCCGGAGGAGTTGGCCGAAATCGAGCGGCTTGCCAACGAGAGCATCCTCGGCAATGCCGCAGTCGTCACCGACGTCATGGAGCTCGATCGGGCTGTCGCGACGGGCGCTATGGCGCTGTTTGGAGAAAAATACGCCGACAAGGTGCGCGTGGTTTCCGTGACCGACTTCAGTAAGGAATTGTGCGGCGGCACGCACGTGGCGCGAACGGGCGACATCGGGTTGTGCAAGGTGGTCTACGAAGGATCGATTTCCGCCGGTGTGCGCCGCATCGAAGCGATCACGGGCGAAGGCTCATTGCGCCGTCTGCAGGAAGCGCAAGGATCGTTGGGGCGGGTGGCGCAGATGCTCAAGACCAGCGAGCCGGAGTTGTTCGAACAACTGGAGCGGCTGATTGCGCAACACCGGACGCTCGAAAAACAGGTCGAGCAAATGAAGGACAAACTGGCTCAGGCCGAAGCCAGCGATCTCGAAGCGATGGCGCGCACCATGAAAGACGTGCGTGTACTTTCGGCCCGCGTGGATTCGCTGGACCGCGCGCAGATGCGGACCGTCGCCGACGCGCTTCGCAACAAGTGGAAGTCCGGCGTAGTTGTGCTTGCTTCGGCGCAAGACGACAACGTCGCCATCGTTGCGGCGGTTAGCAAGGATCTGACCGGCAAGGTCCATGCCGGGAAACTCGCCGGCACGCTGGCGGCAGCGGTAGGCGGCAAGGGCGGCGGGCGGCCCGATATGGCTGAGGCGGGCGGTAAAGACGCCGCTGGACTGGACGCGGCGCTGGCTGCAGTGTATGCGTCGGTGGAGTCGATGCTTTGAGCCTGGCGCCGGCGGCCGCGGATTCAACCGAAGTTGCAATCGTTGGGGCGGGCCCGACCGGACTCGCCTGCGCGATCGAACTGAAACGGCGTGGGATCGAGGCGGTCGTTTTCGATAAGGGTTGTGTCGTGAACTCGTTGTATCACTACCCGACCAACATGGTTTTTTTCACGACGCCTGAGCTCCTCGAAATTGGCGATATTCCGATGACGTCGGTCGGCGAGAAGCCGGTGCGCATCGAAGCGCTCAAGTACTATCGCCGGGTGGCGGATCATTATAGGCTGACGATTCGCCAGTACCAACGGGTTGAGCGCGTCACCGGGTCGGACGGCGAGTTTGTCGTCGAATCTACGGACTCCACCGGTGCGTTGCGGCGGACGGCAGCCTCTAAGGTAATTCTGGCCACGGGCTACTATGATCGTCCGATCTATCTGAATGTGCCAGGGGAGGACCTGCCTAAGGTTATTCACTACTACAAGGAGCCCCATCCCTACTACAACCACGACGTGCTGGTTGTGGGCGGGAAGAATTCGGCCGCTATTACGGCTCTGGAATTGTGGTGGTCCGGGGCCCGCGTGACAATGGTGCATCGCCGTCCGGCATTGCACGACAACATCAAGTATTGGATTCGGCCGAACATCGAGAACCGGATCAAGAACAAAGAAATTCCGGCCTATTTTAATTCCTCGGTCCGCGAAATTCACCACTCAGAAGTGGTGCTTGAGACTCCCGACGGAGAAGTCAGGTTCAAGAACGATTTCGTGCTGGCCATGACAGGGTACCGGCCTGACACCGAATTCCTGGCGGCTCATGGGATTACGTTCGATCCCGAGACGCAGCGTCCATTTACGGATCCGGATACGCTCGAAAGCGCACGGCCCGGTGTCTATTTGGCAGGGGTATTGGTGGCCGGGATGCATACAAACGAGATTTTCATCGAGAACGGCCGATTCCATGGGCGCACGATTGCCGTTGCGGTAGCCGCGCGGCTGCGCAGTTCCTAGTCCGCCCGGCTCACAAGCTTCAATTTCAAACGCAACACTCATCGTTTACCGCCTACTGGCCGATAGATATCCAAATGGGCATCCTCGAGATTTTCCTAGGCGGCGGTTTGGAGCAGAAAGTCAAACGGCTGGATCGCATGATCGAGACGGGTGGGTATAACGACGCCGAGGAGTTCCTGCTGGACCTAAGGGTAACCGTTTCGCGCAAACATCCTCCGGGCAGTGAGTTGTCGATTCGGCTCGATCTGGCCGAAGTGAAGCTGCGATCGAAATACCAGCAGTTTGACCGTTTGGAATCGCCAGCGCGCCGGGCGTTTGTCGCCGCCAAATGTCTAAATGACAAGGAATTGCTGCGCCAGGCCGCCGAAGCGATGATCGATTGCGCCGTGCGTGGTGGCCGCCTCAACGAGACCGTTGAGATGACCGAGCAGTGGATTGCCATCGGATCGTCCGACTTCAAACAGCGTGTCGATATTCTGATAACCAAGGGTTCCGCACTCAACCAATTGGGCCGCTTCAACGACGCCTTGCGAGCGTATGAGGCCAGCATCCGGCTGGTGGATTCAATGCCGGAGACCCCGGACAAGCATGAGCGTTTCGTTACGGCTTCGTCGGGCATGGGCGACGCGTATCTGGGCTTGGACGATCGGGCGCAGGCGATCAACAGTTGGCGGCAAGCTATGGGAGCCACCAATGCGCAGTATGGCCCGGAGCACCCCCAAATCGCGTCGATCCTGGTTTGCATCGGCACGGTGCAGCTCAACGCCGACGAGATTGAACCGGCCTGCGGGAGCTTTACGCAAGCACTGGAAGTCTTCCGGGCAGCCGGGCATTCTGAAGCCATGGGCGCCGCCGTCGCTTTGCAGAAATTGACCTTGGCATACCTTATGAAGGGAGATGTTCCACGCGCATCTACGACCGCCAAGTCCGCCCAGCAAGCCTCTGCCGCTCACGGACCGGAGATGACCAACGCGGCCCACGAGCTTATGCGCAAAGTACAGGACGCCCAGGCCACTCCGCCGTCCGGGCTGGCGCGCCTCAAGTTGCTCAAGTCTGCCGAAGAACTCCAAGACGATATCCCGATGATGGACCGTACGATGTTTCCGGCCCGCGCCGCCACCGCCAGACCCTTGAATCGGCCCGGCCGAGGCATCCCGAACGCCAAATGGGCAGCGATGGGGCGCTAGCCAGCACGAATTTGGCAGGCACATGTCAAACGATCTGCTTCGTTCTTACTTCGTTCTCGACCTTGACCCAACGGCCAATTTGCAGCAGGTCCGCACCGCATATCATGACCTCATAAAGGTTTGGCACCCCGATCGCTATCAGAACGAACCGCCTCGCTTGAAAGCCAAGGCCGAAGACAAACTCAAGGCGATTACAGGCGCCTATACTAAGATCATCGCCGCGCTGGAACCTAGCCAAGGGGGAGACCCGTTGCCGATGGATTTCGGGGAGCGATGGGGATTCGTCAATTCGCGTGGCAACACGATCATTTATCCGGACTTCCTGGCGGTTCATCCGTTTCAAGAGGGACTGGCTGCGGTCAAACCGGTGGACAAATGGGGGTATGTCGACCGAACGGGGACCTTTCGAGTCACTCCGCTCTATGAAGAATGCGGAGACTTCGCCGAAGGCTTAGCGGCAGTGAAGTGGTACGGCCGTTGGGGATATATCGATCGGGAAGGCCACTTCATTGTTCAGCCGAAATTTCAACATGCAGAAGCCTTTGAAAACGGACGCGGCCGGGTAAGAATGGGTGCACGTTGGGGGTTAGTCAATCGAATGGGCGACGTCGACTTCGACACACCTCTGGGCGTCTCGCAACTTGCCGAGTCATCCCCTGCCTGACGGCAGTCTATTCAGAACATCCTGACCGCAACGGTGAGCAGCTCACGCGGCTCGCCGATTGGCGTCAATTCGCATTGGCGAGGGGTTAGAGAGGCGCGCAATTCGCGCTCAAGCTGCAAATACCCGCTTTCGTTGTTCGGAGCCATCAACCGGTCGTTCACACTCACCTCAAAACTGCCGCGGTCAAACGACAGCTTTCCTGCGAACTCGGGTTCGCCTTCCAGCAGGTTGCAAGCGCGCAATGCCGAGTCGATCGCCTGGCTGATCCTGTCGGCTGTCGAGCCATCCATGGATGTGCGCCGCGTATAGAGCAGGCCCAACCTGTGCTTGGACTGATCGAGCCCATAGTAGGCGTCGTGGCTTACCAGCAAAATGCCGGGCCCAGCCGGCACGTGTTGGTAGTCTGCCACGTCGATCAGGGTTTCAGGCAACGCATTCTTCTGAATCCAACGGTGAAACACCGGGATGGCCGCGCCAAGATCGAAATCAGGCGGCGTCGGCCGCGCGAAAAATTTCACACGAAAATGCTGCATTGGATTTAGACCGCCAACGCCGGCTGCTGGCGCATCCGGGCGTAACAGGCGTGCGACGCCTCGATGAACAATTGAGCTTCTTCAACCAATTGATGAGCACGCTCGGACGAAACCGCCTGCTCACGCCGCTCGTGAGCCTTCAGGAAGTATTGCGCGAACTTGGCTCCGGCAAAGGGGTCGTTGAACAACTGAGTATCGACCAACTGTTCACGGAAAGTACCCACGACGGAATCCGCGTCCTCATTGAAGACGGGCACGCGCTGCTTGAGCAACGCCACGGCGCCGTGAAGCATGGATTCAAAGGCGAGTTTTGCCGCCTTCCCTGCCTCGCCCGCTTCCAGCGCAAGCTGGGCTTCGAACGCTTCGCGCTCGCAGGCGGCCAGTTGAAAATCGATCGGGTTCACTACTTCACCGGCGCACTCGCCGATGCCGATATCGCCGATCGTATACTTGCGCGCGTCGGCCCAATCGATGTAAACGTCCGGGTCGGCGTCATGCTCCGGAATCACCATCAGATCTTCCAGCATCGTCTTGCAGGCGGCCTTGCCAATGCGTTTGACGTAGGCTTGGAAACTCTCGGCGGGCTGCTTGTCGGCGAGATAGCGGCCCGTGATGCGATCGACGGTTGCGGGAATTCGCTTTGATGGCACAGCGCCAATCGCCAGCCCATAAGAGCCCGCGTTGTTCTGCCACTGCCCGCCGAGTACGACTTGAAAATGCGGCACCGTATACCCGCCCTTGTTGCGGCTGACGCCGTAGAAGCCCAGATCGGCCGCATGGTGCTGTCCACACGAATTGAAGCAACCGCTCACCTTGATGCGAAGGCCGCGAATGGCTTCGTCCATGACAAATTGCTTTTCGGCCAGACGTTCGCGGAGCTCACCGGCCAGCCCACGCGACGACGAGATGCCGAGTTTGCAGGTGTCCGTGCCCGGGCAGGAGGTCACATCGGCGATCGTCCCGGCGCCCGGCGTCGCCAAATCGGCAGCTTTCAGTTCCTGATACAGCGCAGGTAGATCGCCTTGCGGAACCCAGCGAATGACAATGTTTTGCTCAACGGTCGTGCGGACGGTTTCCTTCACATATTTGCGGGCCAGGTCAGCGACGACTCGCAACTGATCGGCGGTAATGTCGCCCAGCGGGAGCGCCAGCGTAACTGTCGCGTAGCCACCCTGGCGTTGGCGATAGACGTTGGTCTTCTCCCATTCAGCGAACCCCTCGGGCATTGCCGGCCTGATCTCAAGAAATGACGAAGGCTTGAGCGGTTCTTCCTTATAATTCGGGATCTCAGCGAGATACGACGTCCATTGATCGTCATGCGGAAGGATCTGCCGTTCCTCGGCCACCAGCCGTTTGAACTCGTCGAGCCCAAGCTTCGAAATCAAAAACTTCACGCGCGCGGTGTTGCGATTTTTCTTCTCACCGAGCCGCGCAAACACGCGGCAGATCGCCTGCGCGATCGGCAACAGTTCTTCGGCCGGGATGAACTCGGCGAACAAACGCGCCTGTTGCGGCACGGTGCCGAGGCCGCCGCCGACATAGATCTCAAAGCCACGCACACCGTCGCAAACCGCTGCCACGGCGCCGAAATCATGCATCCGCACGAGCGCGCAAGCTTCCTCGCGGCAGCCGGAAAAGGCGATCTTGAACTTGCGTCCAAAGGTCTGGCAATCGGGATGGCCCAACAGAAAGTAGGCCAACGCTTTTGAGTACGGCGTAACGTCGAACTGTTCGGTATGGCAGACGCCAGCGATCGGGCACGCGGTGACATTGCGCACCGAGTTGCCGCACGCTTCGCGCGTCGTGATACCGACCGCCGCCAAACGCCGCATCAGCGAAGGCGTGTCTTCAATGTGGACGAAGTGCAACTGCACGTCCTGGCGCGTCGTGATATGGGCGATACCGTCCGAGTATTCCTCGGCCAACTCAGCCAGCACTTCCAGTTGCGGCGCATCGACGCCGCCAAAGGGGATCTTGATGCGCATCATCCCCGGGGCGTCCCAGAGTGTCATCGGCCCTTTAGTCGTGGGCGTAGGGTATTCGAGTTTACGCGCGGCCACGCCGTCATGGCGCTGGCCATTGTCATAACGCTGGCCGTAGGCCCCGCGCCGTAACCGCGTTTCAGCGAAGACCTTTTCGTCTATCTTGCCCTGCTTGCGCAGCGCCACTTCGTTATCGTAAACGTCCAGTTCCCCGGCCATCTCGGGCGCGATCTGCCCGGCCAGGCGGGACTTCCAGAGGGAGTTGCTCGCCTTCATACCAATCTCTATCGATTATATAGGAATTCGATTCAGGACGGCTTGGTGATTCGCTTCATCATCTTCAGTTCGTTTTTTTCGCCCGGTACGATCTGATACTGCACTTCGTCCATGATGGATCGGATGAGCCGCCAGCCTAGCCCTCCGCTGCGCCGTTCACGGATGAGTTGTTCGACATCTTTGACGGGAATTTGCGACGGGTCGAAACCCTTACCCGTGTCGACCACTTCGATCATGACCTTGTCGGCGTCGAAGTCCATCTTGACCCGCACTTGCCCTTCTTTGGCGCCGCCGCCATAGGCATGCTCGATCACGTTGGCGCAGGCTTCGTCGACCGCCAGAGCCAGTTTCATGACTTCTTTTTCGTCAAAGCCCGCTTTGGCGACCACATGTGCGACGAAGTCCCGGATCATCACCAGATTGTCGGTGGATGATGGGACGTGAAGCACGAAATTGTGTTCAAAGGACTGCATGGCGTCAGTCCTCCTTTCGAGCGCCTTCGCCGAAGCGAGCGAGCGCAGCGGGCACGGTATCGACTATATCGAATAGTTCGGGAAACCCCAGCACGTCGAAAACCTGGTAGACCTTCGGCACGATCGCGCAGAGCTTGATGTCGCCACCCACTGACCGGATGTCTTCGATGAAGCTCATGAACACACCGAGGCCAGCCGACGAGATGTAGTCGAGCTTGGCGCAATCGGCAATCAGCTTAGTGTGGCCAGCCGAAAATTCGGTTTCGATGGCGCGCTCAAACAGCGGCGCGGTGTGGGCGTCCAGGTAGCCTTCCAGGCCGAGAACGATCACGCCCTCCTGCTCGGACCGGTTCAAGTTGAATGCATTCGCCACGTGTGTAGGTTACCTCGTTTTGGCCCTCAGGCCCCTATTACCAGCAAAGTCATGTCGTCGTGGGGCGGCTCAGCGCCCATGAATTCGCGCACGCTAAGAAGAATCGCCCGCTCCATCCGGGCCGAGAGCACTTGCGCGTAGCGTCCGGCGAGGAATGCTCCGGGCGAGAGGATCAACAGCAAAGCCAACACCCACGGCCGGGTCCGCCAAACGGGAAAGGCGGATAGGAATGGCTCCAACACATACTTCATGGGGCCAATCTCTTCACCACCATAATTGTGATGTCGTCAAACTGCGGCGCGCCTGCGGCGAAGGCATCGATATCTTCAATCAGACGGTCGAGAATCTTTTCGCAAGGGCCGTCGTTCGCGGCCCGGAGGCTGGCAACGACGCGCTCCACGCCAAATTCGTTGTGATCTTTGTCGTTGGCTTCGCTGACGCCGTCGGAGTAGAGCAGCAGAGTATCGCCCGCCCCCAGCGAGAACGCCGCTTGTTCAAACGGCTTCTTGGGAAACAGTCCGATCGGCAAGCCAGTGGTTGGTAACGTTTGCACGTCGCCGGACACGCGCAGCACGATACCATCGCAATGCCCGCCGTTGACATAGAGGCAATCACCGGTCGCCGGATCGTATCGCAGAAAAAACGCCGTCGCGTACTTATTCGGCGGCGTGGACGCCCAGAGCAGGTCGTTGGTGCGCGCGGCGAGTTCGGGCAGCGGAAGATCCTGAGTGACTACGGCGCGCAACGTCGCCTGGATATTCGCCATCAAAAGCGAAGCTGAAACGCCTTTCCCCGAGATGTCGGCGACACACAACAAATGGGGTTGCGACGGACCAGAGGCGCCCACGGGCAGGACATCGTAATAGTCGCCGCCAACTTGTTTCGCCTGTCGATTCCGCGCGGCGATCTCGGTCTGCTGCAATGCGGGCATCGACTTCGGAAACAGGTCTCTTTGGATGCCCGCGGCGACCTCAAGTTCCTGCTCGATCTTCTTCTTCTCCAGCGTTTCGGCGAAGTGCCACGCGTTCTCGAACGCCACTGAAGCTTGGGCGGCCAGGCCAGCGCCAAATTCCAGGTCGGCTTCCGTGAAGCCGGTCTTCACCATCCGAGGTCCACAGAGCAAGGCCCCGGTGGTTTCGTCGCCCGAACGGATGGGGAAGATTAACGACCCTGCGGGCAACTCAAACGAAATGCGCAACTCCACTGGCAGTGAGTCGACGCGGATGAAAGGGTCGGCCGCACCGGAAATAGCACGGACCATCAGGTCCATCGCCGGGGCCGCCATGCCGCGTGTTCTCACTGAAGCAGGCTGGTTGGCTTTCCAGGTCATCACGGCCTGCTTGCGCACGCCCCAACGGCCCGAGAGCGTCAGCATCAGCATATGTGCGATCTCATCGGGTTCCGTCGTGGCGGCCAAGCCGCGGCCGAGATCCATCAACGCGCGCAATTCCTGAATCTTCTGGTCGAGTGAGCGATTGGCCAGCACGGTCTCTTCATGCGCTTGCGCGTTGGCGATACTCGTAGAAGCCAATCCCAACAAGGCATCGAGAAATTCCCGCTCACCGTCTTCGACGGGCCGCCCTCCCGGACGCGCCAACGCGAGGAGGCCGGCGGGAGCGGACACATCGCCGATCCCGAGGATGAGGTTCAATCCGAGCTGGTGCGCGAGGGCTTCGTCCAGCGGTGCGCCTTTCGCCAAGCCGGGCAATCCACGCGCTAACGCCGTTTCCAAACGGCCGTTCCGCATAACGGCGATCGCGCCCTTGGCTGCCAACAAGCGCCCCATGACGGTCCGGAGCAGATGCCCGAGGAGATCTTCAAGGTGAAGCGAGGCGTTCAACAAACGCGCGGACTCCAGCAGCGATTCCAGGCGGGAACTATCGAGGCGGGCGTCCATATCTCTTGAGCAGTGTACCCTGTAGCCGCCTGTGCCGGCTTAAAGGATGCCGAACTTCTTGAACGCCGCCTGGGCGCTCATACCGGCCTCAAGCGCAGCCCGCACAGTCTCTTCACCCCGAGCTTTTTCGATGGCGCGCGTGAACACCTCGCGCTCCGCTTTGGCGGGGATCACACAAACGCCGTCGACATCGCCAAAGACGATATCGCCGGTCTCGATCCGCACGCCGCCATTCATTTCAATGGGCACGCGGAATTCAATCACTTTGCCACGAGGACCTTGATCTTGGGCATAACGGCCACGAGAGAAGCAGGGGAACTTCTGCGCAAGGATGCCATGAGTATCTCGCGAGTAGCCGTCCATTACGGCGCCGGCGGCGCCCAGCTTCGAGGCTCGAAGGCTCATCAGTTCGCCCCAGAGCGCGTAACGAGGAGAAGCACCGGCGCAGACGTACACCTCGTTCAGCTTCAAGTCGTCCAAAGCTTCGAGCATCAGGCCGAAGGGCTTGTCTCCTTCCTCGAAACAATCCGCTTCGAGGACCGTCATTGCGCGGCCAATTACGACCATGTCATGGGCTAGAGGTTGAATCTCCGGCGGTAGAAACTGACGCCGCAGATTCACTTTGTCCATGACGTCGCCTACTACGGCGGTGAACAACTCAGACCGGGCTAGCGTGAACAGTTCGCTATCGTTCTTCCAGAGCTTCTTATTGGTCATCGGAATCTGGCAATGATATCGCGGATTGCAGAGTGTGATCTCGAAGCTATGAGCCGGCCAACCCGCCCGCTGCGGCGAGAGATAAACTCTCGGTGAGTAACTGCCGCACCAGCCGCCCGCGGCCCGCCCCTAACGAAAGGCGCAAGGCGATCTCATGCCGCCGCGCGGCGCCCCGAGCCAGCAATAAATTGGCGACGTTGCTGCAGGCGATCAAAAACAGCACCGCCACCGCGATCATCAGTACTCGCAACGGATCCCCCAATGTGCGTCTGACATTCGAGGCCCCGCCCGCCGCCGGGCGAATCACTAACTTCTGATCGAGAAACTCGCGGGCTTTTTCCGGCGAGAGCCCCGCCCCATAGTAGGCCTTCAAGCCATTTTGAAAGACCGCGTTCGCCGACGCATGCGCGCGCTGTAGCGTGACGCCCGGCTTGAGCCGCCCGAATACATGCAGCCACATTACCTTCTCGTCGCCTTTGTCGTGCAGCCTGTCGTGCCCTGGGACCACGCCCGGTTGATTCCGCATCGAGACCCATAAGTCCGGCTGCTGTCCTACGGTTTCGCCAGTGAAGTACTCAGGCGCGACGCCGATGATGGTGAGTGGCGCTTTCCGGATGGTGATCGCTTTGCCCACCACATCGGCACGTCCGCCCAGCACACGCTGCCAATAGCCATAGCCGACCACGACGTAGGGAGAGTCGCCGCAATCGTCAGCCGCGGTCAAGAAACGGCCGAGTAGCGGCTTCACTCCCAGCAGGTCGAAGTAACCGCCAGAAACCAGCCGGCCGCGTACTTCAATTCAGGAACCGTTCTCGATGCGCATCGGCCAGGTACTCAACCGGCTCTCGGACGCCATCATCCCGGAGAATCCATCGGCATGATCGCGAAGTCGTTCAAACTCGGCATAGGTTAACAACGATTCGATCGCCGCTTTGCGAACCGACGGACACACCAAAGTGGTCGGGATTCGTCAGCATCACCAACTGCTCTGGTGCGTGAACCGGCAGCGCGGCGGCGAGGACACGATTCCAGACACTGAAGAGCGCCGTGTTGGCGCCGATGCCTAGTGCGAGCGATGGCACTGCGACTGCGGTGAACCCCGGGTTGGCCGCCATCGTTCTGAGCGCGTATTTAACGTCTTGCCAAATCACGTGTCCATGCTCCTTGGGGCCAATGGTCGCGGCATCGAGGGCCGCGCGCGCCCACAACCAAATTTCCTGAAAAGGCTTCCGGCTTTGCCGCGCTTCGTCGAGTTCGCCCGAAAATGCGAAGAGCATCTCTTCGCCTTGCGAAGAGATGCTCTTCGCCGTACTCCTGACGGAATGCCGCCGGTAACACCAGAGCGGCGCGCGATACCAATCGGCCGCTCGCATGGCGTTCTATCTGCCGCCGCTCGCCACGAGTCCGGTGGCGCGCGCCTGTTTCAACATGCCATCCAGGCGCCCCACTTCGGCGGCCGCCACGCGCCGTCCAAACTTCGACAATCGGTAATATCGGCGGCGTTCATCGGTATTGTCTGGGTCGGGGCTGGTCGCCATCTCTTCGATCAACCCTTGCTCCAACATGCGGCGGATTGAACTGTACAAGGTGCCCGGGCTCAACGCCATCTTGCCCTCCGTCCGGGCCTTTACGTCTTGCATGATGGAGTAGCCGTGGCGGTCACGATCGGCCAGCGCAATCAGAATATGGAAGACTGCAACCGGCAGCGGAAGTAATTTATCGGGATCGAGGGAAGCCATACTATGTTTCATTGAAGTATACTCGATTCCGTTATAGTTGACAAGGTTATACTGTCAGCCAATGCGTTTGTTTGTCTTCGCCTTACTTGCCTCCACTTTGTGTGGCGCCGATTTTAACGGCCGCTGGATTTTTACCGTTCAAGGCGACCCGCGCGGCCGGGTCTGGTGGCTCAAAGTAGAGGGTGCGGGCACGCCGGGGATTCGTGGCGAGTTCATTGGCGCCAAGGGAGGCGACCTCGACGTCATTACCAAAATGTCCGTCGACGGAGACGAACTACGATGGTCGGTCAAAGACAGCCATTACCGGGCGAAGCTCGAAGGCCTGCGAATGTCCGGCCGCCACGAGACTGACGATCCTCAGGCGCAGCGAACGTTCTCCGGTCTCCGCGCACCGGTCCTCAACGACGTGGACGACGGGAAATGGATCAAACAGAAACCGGTGGAATTGTTTAATGGCAAGGATCTGGCAGGCTGGCGCGTGACGGTCCCAAACCGGACCATCGGCGAATGGAAGGTGGAAGGGGCTTCGCTTAGAAACGGCGCGGGCAAGGCTCCCGACATCGCTTCGCTCCAGACATTCTGGAACTTCGACCTGCATGTCGAGTTTCGCGTGGCGAACAAATCAAACTCGGGTATTGGCCTGCGCGGACGCTACGAAGTCCAAATCCAGGGCGACTATGGGGAAGCCGCTTCGAAGCATTCGAATGGCGCGCTCTACTCGCGTATCGCTCCCTCAGTGAACGCATTGTTGCCCCCGGAAGCCTGGCAGACATTCGACATCCGGTTTATCGGCCGGGAGGTTACCGTCAAACTGAACGCCAAAACACTCATCGACAAGAGCGAGGTGGAAGGCTACACAGCCATGGCGACCGATCCTCGTGAAGATCAACCCGGCCCCATCATGCTGCAGGGCGATCATGGCCCGGTGGAATTTCGCAAGGTCACGGCTACTCCGCTGGTCCGCGCCAAACGGTAAGGGCCAAAATACATCCGCGAACGTGCGAAAATGTTCTAGACCGCCCAACCAAACAGCATTATGGAAATTATTAAGATCACAGGTAGAGAGATTTTGGACTCGCGCGGCAACCCCACGGTGGAAGCCGACGTGATCCTGGCCGACGGCAGCCTTGGCCGCGCTGCGGTGCCGTCGGGCGCCTCGACCGGCGAACACGAAGCCAATGAACTGCGCGATGGCGATAAGAAGCGCTATCTCGGCAAGGGCGTGTTGAAGGCGGTCAAGAACGTCGACACGTCGATCCAAAAAGCGCTGGTCGGTATGGACGCCAGCGCGCAAACCAATGTGGATGCCGCGATGATATCGCTGGACGGCACGGCCAACAAGTCCAAGCTCGGCGCCAACGCGATGCTGGCCGTTTCGCTGGCCACCGCGCGCGCTGCCGCAAACTCGCACCAGATGCCGCTCTACCGTTACCTCGGCGGTGTCAACGCCTGCTTGCTCCCGGTGCCGCTGATGAACATCATCAACGGCGGCGCGCATGCCGACAGTTCCGTGGACCTGCAGGAGTTCATGGTGGTGCCGCACGCAGCCAAGACTTTCAGCGACGCGATCCGCATGGGCGCCGAAGTATTCCACCATCTCAAAAGTGTGCTTAAGGCCAAGAAGTACTCGACGGCCGTCGGCGATGAGGGTGGCTTTGCGCCGAGCCTGGGCTCCAACGAGGAAGCGCTCGAAGTGATTTTGGAGGCGATCGCCAAGGCCGGCTACAAGCCGGGCAAGGAAATCTCACTCGCGCTTGATTGCGCCGCGAGCGAATTCTACGACAAAAAGACCGGCAAGTACATCTTCAAGAAATCCGACGGCAGTCAACGTTCGTCTGCCGAGATGGCCGACTATTGGGCCGGCTGGGCTGCCAAGTATCCGATCGTCTCGATCGAAGACGGCATGGCCGAGGACGATTGGGCCGGCTGGGAATTACTGACCAAGAAGCTCGGATCCAAATGCCAGATCGTGGGCGACGATCTCTTCGTCACCAACACCAAGCGGCTGGCCGAGGGCATTCGCCGCGGGATCGCCAACTCGATTCTTATCAAGGTGAATCAGATCGGTACGCTAACAGAGACGCTGGAAGCGATGGAAATGGCCGCGCGCGCCGGTTACACAAACATCTCATCGCATCGTTCGGGCGAGACCGAAGACTCCTTCATTGCCGACCTCGCTGTCGCGACGAATGCAGGACAGATCAAGACAGGCTCGGCCTCGCGCACCGACCGGATGGCCAAATACAACCAGTTGCTCCGCATCGAAGAAGAGCTTGGCCCGCGCGCCAAATACGCCGGACGCGCGGCTTTCAAGCAGTAACCGAGGAAGCCACGCCCAATATGTACAAGCTGGTTCTCGTTCGCCACGGCGAAAGCGTTTGGAACAAGGAAAACCGCTTTACCGGCTGGACCGACGTCGACCTTTCCGCGCAGGGCCTTATAGAGGCCCGCGAGGCGGGGCGCGTCCTCAAAGCCGAGGGTTTGATCTTCGACGCCGCCTATACCTCGGTCCTGAAGCGCGCCATTCGGACGTTGCATACGATCCTTGATGAGATGGATCTCATGTGGCTGCCGGTCACCAAGGCATGGCAGCTTAACGAGCGGCACTATGGCGCGCTCCAGGGTATGGACAAGTCCGAAACTGCGGCTAAGCACGGCGAAGCGCAAGTGAAAATCTGGCGCCGCGCTTATGCGATTGCCCCGCCGCCGCTGGAGCCGTCCGATCCGCGTGCGCCAGGTAACGACCCGCGCTATAGCGGACTCGCCCCGGTCGATCTGCCGCTCACGGAGTGCCTCAAAGACACTGTAGCGCGGGTGGTGCCGTACTGGGATGCCGAAATCGCTCCGCGCATCAAAGCGGGCGAACGGCTGATCATCGCGGCGCATGGCAACAGCCTGCGTGCGCTGGTGAAGTTCCTCGACGGAATTTCGGACGACGATATCGTTGAGCTCAACATTCCAACCGGCATGCCGTTGGTGTATGATCTCGACGCCAATCTGAAGTCGCTCGGCAGCCGTTATCTCGGCGATCCTGACAAAGTGAAGGCGGCCATGGAAGCCGTCGCCGCGCAAGGCAAGAAGAAGTAAGCGACATGCAGGATGTCCGCGTCGCCACCGCGCAATTTGAAGCGCACGACGCGGACAAAGCCTACAACCTCTCCCGAATCGATGAGCTGTGTGCCCTCGCCGCCACGCAGGGCGCGCAGCTTGTTTGCTTTCACGAGCTCTGTATTACGGGCTACACGTTTCTGGAGCGCCTATCGCGCGAGCAGGTATTTGAGATTGCCGAACCCGTGGGCGGCGAATCGACACGCGCACTACAGCAGATCGCGGCGCGTCGCGGCTTGTTGGTTGCGGCGGGGCTGGTGGAGCGTGATGGCGATCGGTGCCACAACTGCCACCTCGTCGTCTCCGGCGAAGAGGTGCTTGCAACACATCGCAAGATTCACGAATTCGTTTCCCCGCATCTGTCGGTTGGCGATCGCTACACCGTCTTTGATGCGTTAGGAGCGCGATTCGGAATCCTCACCTGTTACGACAACAACCTGCCAGAGAATTCGCGCATGACTGCAATGCTCGGAGCAGACATTATCCTGGCTCCGCATGTTACAGGCTGCCTTCCCTCCCCCGCGCCGGGCCGGGGCGTCGTGGCACCGGAGGTATGGCACGGGCGCCGGGAAAATCCTGAACGCTGCCGCGCCGAGTTCGATGGCCCGAAAGGGCGCGGATGGTTGATGAAGTGGCTCCCCGCCCGCGCATGGGAGAACGGCGTGTATGTCGTCTACGCGAATGTCCTCGGCGTGGACGGCGGAACGATTAAACCGGGTGGATCATTGATTCTCGATCCTTATGGCGAAGTGATTGCCGAATGCCGCTCGCTCGATGACGAAGTTGTCACCGCGACGTTGCAAGCTGAACCGCAGCAGCTTGCATCGGGCGCAAGTTACATTCGCGCGCGGCGGCCGGATCTCTACAGCAAGATGGTTGAGCCGAATCCGTCTCTGGCTACCGATGCAAGGCCAGAAGTGTATTGGCAGCGCATCCGGCCTAAGCAACCTTGGGAGGAATAGTAATTCGCCCTTGAGCTAACGCGGCCGATTGAGAATTGCCGCAAGCCGCTTCGATTCCGGCGTCCCCGGACACCTGGGCAAGAATCGCGAACCACATCTTTCCGGGGCCGCTGAGTGCCGCGATTTTCGCTAGCGCCAGGAAGTTGAAGGCGAGGAACTGGCGGCACCGCTCTTGCGGCCCCCATGGTTCTGCGAATTCATAGAAATATTCGATGTCTGGTTGTGACGCCGTCGAAAGTCGCGGGACTGAATTGAACGCACCCGCCTTGTCGAGCTCATAGACCACGGTATCTCGCCGGCCGCCAAGAGTTGCGCCGTTCGTGGCGTCCTCGACCGAAGAGAATTCGACACGATAGGCGATAGTAAACCGCTGGGGCGCGTCGGTCTTCCATGAGATGACACGCCCGGTCACGTTGCGCTGCCGTTCCTGGGGACTCGACTGCCACTGGCCTTCCCTCGTGAAACTGAAACCCGGCTTAATTAAATTCGGATCGGCTGAGATCAATCCAGTACTCCAATTTGCTTGAGACCCCGACTCCGGCGGCGCCCTGGCCCGTCACAACAAAGAACGGCCGGGATGGCGTCTGAACGAGACGATACTCGGGTTTGAAGTACTTCACAAACGGGCTAAAGGCGCCAGACAATTCCCAGCCCGTGGTTGCCTTCCGGCGATATCTGACGTAGGCTGTCAGGTCATAAGAGTTGTGCTGAAGGATCACGATAGTCTGGGGCGGGTTGGCCACTGGCAGCATTTTTGCCGAACACGGCGGCGTTCCCCGGATCCTTCTCGCACCTTGGCAGGAACGGTTCCCCTTCGACATCTACGATTTACCAAAGTGGTTCCCAATCGAAGTTGTCGTGGGTATTTACGTACTGAGTCAAAGCCTGTGGCGATGACGCGGCGTCCGCGAAATCCGCCGGCCATGCGGCCGTTGCCGTGATCAACGCCACCCAAATCAGATGCGATTGCATCTGGTTACCAGATCGCCTTGGCCACGATCACCGACTTCTCGAGAGTCGACAGCCTCACCCGCTCACCCAATACCTCATATTGACGCCGCTCAATCCTCGAGAGCACCCGCGAATAGATCTCGATCAGAGCCCATAACGACGAACGGCAGGATCGATCCACCAGATCAAGCAACGGTCGCGACTCGTTATAATAGCCGCGCGCCCGCGCACCATACTCCGCCAGCAGCGCGCGCAGAGGTTCAGACACCTTCGCCGCACCCAGGCTCTCCTCGGTCACTCCAAAGCGCTCCCGATCCTGACGGGGCAAATAAATGCGTCCCATTTGGTAGTCTTCGCCGGCATCGCGCAGGATGTTGGTCAATTGAAACGCCAGGCCGCATTTCTCGGCTAACGCCAGCGCGCGCTCGTCGCGATAGCCGAAAATGTGAACTAGGCACAAGCCTGCTACCGAAGCGACCTGATAGCAATATCGATACAGTTCATCGAAGCTTTCGATACGTTTCCGCGACAAGTCCGACGAGACGCCATCGATCATGTCGTGCAGATACTGGTGCGGGATCCGGTAACGCTCGACAGTGTCGACAAAACCAGGCCACACGGGATTCGCGGAGTAGTTGTGGCCGAGCGCATCCACCATCTCCTGACGCCAGTGTTCCAGGCCGGCCGCCGTCGCGCCAGGCTCATCGCTCAAGTCGTCACAGTGACGCATGAAGGCATAGATGGAGCAAAGCGAATTCCTGCGCTGCTTGTCGAGCAGCACAAAGGCATAGTAGAAATTCTTGGCCCGGTCGCGCGCCACGCCACACGCGTGCCGGTATGACTGCTCGATGGCTGCGATCATCGCGCGATAGCCGACCGCAGTAGCGAAGAAAGCAAGACGCCCGCGCGCTCCGTCTTTGAGATCGACGGCCGCGTTGACAGCACATCGTAGCCAATCGCCTCCACCTTGTCGAGGATTTTCATGCCACCACGATTGAACAGTTCCAGGTCAAGTGACAAGCGCCGATTTACGGTACGCGCCAGCGGCAGGCCTTGGGCAAAGAGGCGCCGTGCCTCAGCCACCATCTCCGCCATGGCCGCGCGAAATTGCGGTGTGAACCGGCGCGCTGTGACATCGGCTTCCGATCCGCCGTGCCGCCGCAACACTTCCAGCGGGAGATAGATCCGGCCCTTTGCAAGATCCACGGAAACATCCTGCCAGAAGTTGGCGAGTTGTAGCGCCGTGCAGGTCGCATCGGACATGCGTTGCCGTTCGGCGTCGCGATACCCGCACAGGTAAAGAACCAGACGCCCGACCGGGTTCGCCGAATAGCGGCAGTACTCGTACAGATCGTTTAGCGACTCATACCTCGTCGTGGTCTGATCCTGCACGAAGGCATGAATCAGATCCTCAAATGGTTCGCGCGGAAGCTCGCGCCGCTCGATCGTTCCGCGCAGAGCCACCATTACCGGATGGGTCGCTTCGCCGCGATCATACAGGCGAGCCGTCTCGCCCCCCCACCATTCCAGCAACCGCAGACTCTCTGTGGTATCGCCTATTTCATCGCCGAGATCGTCCGCCCAGCGGCAAAACGAATAGACGTTGTAAAAGTCCTGGTGCAACCCTCTCGGCAACAGGAAACTGACGACATGGAAATTCTCGTAGTGGTGGGTCGCGAGCCAGTGCGTGTAGGCCAACGATTCCTCCGCACCCCAGGCGCGCTTCATCGACGTTGCGTCGGCCACAAACAGCTTGGGCTCGAGGTGCGACACGAGCCCTAAGGAATGATGGCAGTCTTCAAATGGCCGTTGTGGCTCATCAGGTGGCGCATCACTTCCAGCAGGTTCGCCAGAGGTTCGACACGATTCACAAAGTCCGCCGCCGTGATCTCGCCGCGGGCCACTGTATCGAGCGCCTGCTTAACGTGCCGAGGCGTGAAGTGAAAGCTCGCCTTACAAGTGATCTCCGAATAATGCAGAAGCGAAGTATCAAGCGACACATATGTCTGCGACGGGCAACCGCCGAAAAAGTTCACCGTACCGCCGCGCCGCACCATCCGCACGGCCTGTTCCCAGGTTTCCGGCACACCCACCGCTTCGATCGCCACATCGACGCCATGCCCGCCGGTCAAACGCCGAACCTCGCTGACGATGTCGTTTCCATCGCTCACCAGGACCTCGTCGGCGCCCATGCGCAATGCCCGGTCCGCTTGCGCTTTGCGCCGGCCGATCGCAATCACGCGTGCGCCACGCACCTTAGCCAAACGCAGGAACATCATGCCTATAGGACCGAGGCCGATCACCGAAACCGTGTCGTCCGGACGAAGATTGGTTTCCTCCAGCCCGCGAATCACGCAAGCCAGAGGCTCAGCCAAGGCTGCGTCCTGATAGCTGACGTGCTCCGGCAAGACGTAGGTGTTCTTCTGGACGATCCGCGCCGGAATACGCATGTACTCGGCATAAGCCCCGTTGTTGAACAACAGATCCTCGCACAAGTTCTCGCTATGCTTCCGGCAATAGAAACATTCTCCGCACGGAGCGGAGTTCGCGGCAACCACCCGCTGCCCCACCCGGAAGCCCGTAACCGCCGAACCAACTGAGACGATATCCCCGGCCAGTTCATGTCCGAATAGCGCGGGCGGCACGATCATGCGCGCATGGTAGCCACGGCGGAAGACCTTCACATCAGTACCGCAGGTCAACGCAGCCTTGACGCTTACCAGGATGTCACCGGCTTCAATGCGTGGTACCGCAACAGGCTCGACCTTCAGGTCTTCCTTGCCGTATAGTACCGCCGCCATCATTTGTTTTGTCACTAGAGCAACCTCTGTGGCTGAACTATAATTTTCAACGATTTAGAGTCAGGATGCAACGCCAAGTCGATTCCTCTCTCGAATTCCCCTAGCGGCAGGCGATGGGAGATTAGTTCCTCCACCCGCAATTCACCGCTGAAAACCAGCCGGGCCGACTCTTTTTGCAAGTCAACCGAGGCGCTGTAGGAACCGAGCAGCACCCGCTCACCAACGCAGATGTCGGCGCCGGACAGTTCAATTCTTTCTTTATCGGATGTCTGCGCGAAAAGAAGGATTCGGGCCCCAGGACGCGAAGCGCGCACGGCTTCGTCAACCAGTCCGCGTGCCGAGGTGGCGGCGACCACGATATCGGCCCCGCGCCCTTCGGTCAAATCCTTCACATTGGCTGGGATGTCGTTGCCACGAGGATCCCAGGCTGCCTCCGCGCCCATCCGGCGTGAGAGTTCCAAGCGGGTCGAAATGGTATCGGTGGCCAAAACGCGGCAGCCCCTGAGCGCCAACATGCGTGTGAAGATCAAACCGATCGGGCCTTGGCCCTGGACCAGGACACAGTCGCCTCGCCTTGCCTCGACGGACTCCACGCCCTTTAATATCGTGTTAACCGGCTCAACAAAACAGGCCTGATCGAAGGAAACTCCGTCGGGAATTTTCACTACGCCTCGTCTCACAATCCAGTCCATGATCCGGACGTATTGGGCGAAGCCGCCGCCCGCCGGCTCAAAACCGGCCGTGATGCCCACTTTTTTATAGACGGAACATTGGGCGAATAATTTCCGGGCGCAATAAAAACAGTTCAGGCAGGGGATGTGATGGAACGCCACCACGCGGTCTCCGGCTTTGAAATCGGAGCCTTCGCCCACCGCCACCACCTCGCCAGCCGTTTCGTGCCCGTAGACCCGGGGACCGGACAGCAGGTTGTACTCGATCTTCTTCAGATCGGTGTGGCAAATGCCGCAGCTTTCCACGCGGACCAGCAGCTCACCTAGGCCGATGGACGGCACTGGAATGGCCTCCACCGTGACGCGGCTGTTGCCCTGATACACAGCGGCGTGCATCATACGCGCTCTCGCAGCGATCTAGTAAACATGCGTGCCAAGGTAGGCTCCCAATCTGGCCGTTGCCGCGCTGGCCGCCTTATTCAGCCTCAACAATTCGGGAATCCTCCGGTGGGGTTTTTTCAAAGCCGACAGCGCGATTCGCTTCAGGTGGAACCGGCCGTCTTCACCGCGCGCCGCGTTGAAGTCGACTCCCATATCTTCGTGAGCGGTGTCGGTGACAACTTTGATGCAGTGGAACGGAACGCCTAATTTTTCCGCCTCGGCCGCCACGCCGGCGGCCTCCATTTCAACCACTCCCGCACCGGTGGTCTGGCGCAGGAACTGCTTCTCGCGGGCGGTATGAATGACCCGGTCTCCGCTTAGGCAGGTAGCGCCAAACTCGTCGGCCGTCCGAAATCGCCGATCCTTACCAGTGTCAATGACGCGATTGCAGATCACGATGTCGGATAACTGCAAGGCTGGATCGAGCGCGCCACAATACCCGGTGCTGACGACACGGTCCGGCCGTCCAAACGCCCGCATCGCCGCAGCGGCCAACTCAGGGCCTGGACCGTTGGCCGCCAGCAACCAACGCCGCCCGGCGAACTCGCCTTCGTCGGCGAAGCGAATGGGCAGGTCGAGCTTGCGCCTGCCGCCGAGACGCGGAGCGAACCCGGCCAATTCCCGTGCTTCGGCGGCGATCACTAGTATCGTCTCCACATTAATTCTTGCAATATCCCTGGGATCGGAACCAATCGACGGCCCTTCGCAACGCGCCTTCCACCGGCGCAGCGCTGAAGCCTAATTCCCGCACGGCCTTGGCCGGGGTAACGAACATTTTCTTCCGCGCCATTCGGACGCCATCCAAAGGCGCACGAGGCTCCCACCCGGTGAGATGCGCGAGCGCAGTGCTGGCGACTCCGGCCGCGTAGGCGACCGCATAGGGGATCTGGTGTTTGGGCGCCGGAACTCCGCTCAGTTCAGCCAGCTTCTGGAAAATCTGAACAAGCGACAGATTCTCTCCGCCAAGTATGTAGCGTTCGCCAGGCGTGCCTTCTTCGCAGGCCAGGATATGGCCACGAGCGGTGTCGCGGACATCCACCAGATTCAGCCCGGTCTCAACAAACGCCGGCATTCCGCCACGCAGAAAATCGAGAATCATACGGCCGGTCGGCGTCGGCTTCACGTCGCGGTCGCCCACAGGAGCGGTGGGATTCACGATGATCACCGGAAATCCCTGGGCGGCAAACCGCAAGGCTTCCTGTTCGGCCAGGAACTTCGACCGTTTGTAGGCGCCGGCCATGTCGTCGAGACCCACCGGCGTGTTCTCGTCGCCTAGTTGACCCGCCGGTAACCCAATGCAACCGACGGTGCTCGTGTAAACGAACCTGTCAATGCCGGCGGCGCGCGAAACCTCCAGCAGATTTTTAGTGCCTGCCACGTTGCAGCGATACAGCTCCTCGGGATCTTTCGACCAGAGCCGGTAGTCGGCCGCCACGTGATACACGACGCCACAACCGGCCACAGCCCGCGCCAGGGAATCGGGATCCTTCAAGTCGCCGAGAGCGACCTCGGCCCCTTCAAGGTCACGCACTCGTTGTGGATCGCGCGCCAGCACCCGCACGTTCGCGCCTTGTTCCAACAGGTGATGAGCCACGTGCCAGCCGATGAACCCGGTTGCGCCTGTGATGAGTGTGGGTTTCAAAGTATTGTTGTGCCGTTATCGGGTCTTCAGATACGACGCCAAAGCCAACAAAGGGAATGAATCCCGGTACAAGTGATAAGTGAGGTAAAAGACTTTCGGGAACCCGGTTCCAGTAGCGAGATCCTCATGCCAGCGACCGCTCGAATCCTGAGTGCGCACCAGAAACTCAACTCCTTTTTGTAGGCTCTGGGAAGTCGTGTCTCCTCCAGCCAACAGTCCCAGCACGCCCCAAGCGGTTTGCGATGCAGTGCTCTTGGCGGCGACGAATTGCTTCCGGTCGTAGCTTTCGCAGCTTTCGCCCCAGCCGCCGTCGGCGTTTTGGATCGAGCGCAACCATTCACCGGCGCGCAGCACGTAGGCTTCGCGGTCATCCTCGCCAGCGGCACGCAAACCGCGCAGCGCGAGAAACGTGCCGTAGACGTAAGCCACGCCCCAACGCCCGAACCAACTACCGTCGGCTTCCTGTGTGTTCTTAAGAAACTCAACACCGCGGCGAATCGCCGGGTGTTGGTTGTCGACCCCAAACTCGGACAGCGCCTCCACGACACGGCCAGTTATGTCGGCGCAGCTCGGATCGAGCATCGCATTGTGATCGGCGAACGGAACGGCGTTGAGGAGGTCCCAATTGTTGTCGACATCGAAGGCCGCCCAGCCGCCATCGGAACCCTGCATAGCGAGCAGCCATTTCACGGCACGGTCAGTACAGGCTTGCTGGCTCTGCCGGTCAAGCGACCGGGCATGCTTGAGTCCAAGCAACACCTGTGCGGTGTCGTCGATGTCGGGATAAAATTCGTTGGCGAACTCAAAATACCAGCCAGACGGTTCGACGTTAGGACGCTTAACGCTCCAATCGCCCTTCTGCCGGACTTCTTTCGTCATCAGCCAATCGGCGCAGCGTTGCATGCCTTTCTGCGAAGAAAAGCCAGCTTCGCCCAGGGCGAAAGCCACGATACCGGTGTCCCAGACCGGCGAGAAACAGGGCTGAAAGAAGAAGTTGTCTCCATCATCCACGATCAGCGCTTCAAACTGACGGCGCGCGGCCGCCGCCTCTGGGTGATCCGGCGGATACCCAAGGGCATCCAGCGCCATCATCAAATACATCATCGGCGGATAGATCGCGGCTAAGCCCTCCGAGTGTTTGGTGCGATGGAGAATCCACGTTTCCGCCGCTTGCAGCGCCTTGGCGCGCACGCCATTCAGCGGTCTACCCTTGGACGCCGTCGCCGACCAGAATTTAAAAGCTTTGTCCAGCGAGATGAAGAATGTCCGCCAACTGAAAAACCCGTCGGTGTTGGGAAAACCAAGTCCAACGCCCGGCTTGATCAACTCGTCCAGCGTGAAACCGGCTGGAGCAGGCCGGGGCGAATGCGCCTGCACAATCGCCAACGGAATCACAATGGCGCGCGTCCACGACGACATCTCGTAGATACCGTCGCGCATGAGCATGATCTCGACCGGCACGATCGGCGCATGTTCACGCGGGTAGAGGCCGAAGAGCGAAAGGTTGATCTTGACGTAGCTATTGGCGGCCTGCAATCCGCCTAAGTCGAGAATGCGCTCGCGCAGGCGCTCCATACGCGAATCCGTTGTTGCGATTCCACCCAACTTAAGTGCGAAGTAGGCTTTGACGCTGGCGCTGATTTCGCTGGGCCCATGGGGATAGATATTGAAGCCGCTGTCGGGTAGTTGGCGGGCCAAAATCGAATGAACCGCGCGCTGCATTCGTTCGCGGCTCGGCGGAGTCCATACGCCATCGACCGGCGGGTGCATCCAAAGTTCGAGCAGCAGATAGTCCGCTTCGAGCGTAGTATCGGCGGTGAGATTGCCCCACCAATATCCATCGACATGCTGGCGGTCGATCAAGGACCGGGCCGCACGTTCCATAGCTTGCGCGCTGCTGATTTCAAGCGCTCCGGCGACTGCAAGACTGGGGCTCATAGGGCGATTTGAGTAAGCTGCGAAGCTTGTTGAAGTTCGGAGGGCAGTGAAAACCGTACGTCCTCTCGCTTGATTTCCAATTCCTCCAGTTGGCCGTACCCGTAAGGGCCCAACGAACGAATCAGTTCCTGCACCAAATGCTCAGGGGCGGAAGCGCCAGCGGTAACAACGACGGTATCGACTCCGTTGAACCATTCAGGCTTCACATCGTCGGCATCGTCAACCAACTGGGCCGGGGTTCCGGCAATGCGGCAAACCTCCACCATTCTGCGTGAATTAGAACTATTCTGAGAGCCAACCACGAGTAACAGTTGGCACAATCCGGCTACGTCACGGACGGCCAATTGCCGATTCTCCGTGGCGTAGCAGATATCCTGCGCGGGCGGGCCGATCATCGCCGGGAAACGCGATTGAAGTTTCGCGATGATACCCTCGGTCTCTTGCAGGCTTAAAGTGGTCTGCGTCAAATAGCAGACCCTTGACGCATCGGGGACCTGCACGGTGGCTGCCTCGGCTTCATCCGAAACGATGATCGTATGTTCAGGCGCTTCACCGCTGGTTCCGACTACTTCGTCATGCTCGCGATGCCCGATCAAAAGAATGGTGTAGCCCTGCCGCGCAAACCGCCGGGCCTCCAAATGCACCTTAGTGACCAGGGGACAGGTGGCGTCGATGACATCCAGACTGCGCGCTTTCGCGTCGGTCCGAACTTGCGGAGAAACCCCGTGAGCGCTGAAGATGACACGACCGCCCTCCGGCACTTCCGACAACTCGTCGACGAAGATCGTCCCCATGGCTCGCAATTCATCCACCACGTGACGGTTGTGTACGATTTCCTTGCGGACGTAGATAGGTGGGGAGTAGATCTGGAGCGCGATCTTGACAACGTCGATGGCACGCACTACTCCGGCGCAAAAGCCACGGGGCGTAAGCAAGATCACGCGTTTTCCACTAGCCCCGTTACTGGAGGCGGGAACGGGCAAACTCATATCTGGTTAACCTTTAGTATACCAAGGGTGGACCTGACTTCAATCACTTCTTGATTGCTGAAAAACCTTGGCCCGAAGCCAGGCGGAAAAATGCGCCTCGTCGTCGAGCCGGGCGCCAATTCTCAGCGCCAAAATGCGAAGCGGAAGACACATAGTCTGCCAGTCTGGCGGCAGGTTCATCGCATCTTTTTCTGTGGTCCACAGGACACTGACGCCCTTTTGACGAGCTTGCTCCGCAAGACGCAGGAGGTCCCGCGGATGATAGCGGTGGTGATCCGGGAAAGCCATGCAGAAGCCGGGCGCGAGATTCTCCGACTCGAGAGTCCGCCAGAATGAGGCGGGATTCCCCAGCCCGCAGAACGCGCCGCCGGCAGGGCCGGCGGCATTTGCCGACGCTCCGGTAGCTACATCCACCCAACCGGCGGATTCAAAGCGCGCCCGGAAGATAGGAGCAGCCGCATTGTATTTTCTCAGCACGCGCACGATGCCTTCGTACGTTCGCACTCGCTCGCATCGCATTAGGATGAAGGCGTTTGCCCGCGCCAGCGCCTCCAACGGCTCGCGCAACCGGCCGGCGGGAATCACGTTGAAGCCGCCGAAAGGATCCAGCGTGTCGATGAGCACCAGATCGAGCGCGCGGGAAAGACGAGCGTGCTGAAAACCATCGTCAAGCAGAAACAAATCGGGGGAGAATTGTTTCAGTAGCGCGTGCCCGGCAGTTGCACGGAGGCCGCAAATACCAACCGGACCGAGACCGGAGCGGACCAGAATCTGCGCCTCGTCGCCAGTCTGTTCGATTGTCGCCGGTCCTCCAGAAGGAATGACGGTGCAGCGTTCCTGCGAAGACCGGCGGTAGCCGCGTGTCAGGAAGGCGGGGCTGAGACCAGCCTCAGTAGCCAACTCGGCCAAGCGCACGGTCAGCGGTGTTTTTCCCACGCCGCCGATCCCAATTCCACCGACGCTGATGACCGGCTTCGATAGCGTCTCGACGGCCGCCAAATCCCAGGTCCTTTTCCAACGGCCGCCGGTCCGCCACAAGACGGCGAGAGCGGACAGGAACAACGACGGAAAGGGGCGAGGCAAAGACTCCTCATAGAGCTGACGGGCAGCCTCGACCGCTACCTTCGTCGCACCGGTCTTGCGTACCGCCAGAAGTTGGCCGGCGCTGCCAACAGCGGCACGCATTGCGTCGCTTCCGATCGCTTGACGCAACGCCAGTTCAAGACCGGCCCCATCCGGTACGGTGAGGCAGGCGCCGGCCGCACGAAAATCTTCGGCAATCTCCGGAAAATTCTCCATGTGAGGGCCGATGATAACGGGCTTGCCAAAGAAGGCCGGTTCAAGGATATTGTGGCCGCCGCGATCGGATAACGTGCCGCCGATAAATACCAGATCGGCGATACGAAACACGCCCGCCAATTCGCCCATGGAATCGAGCAACAACACACGCGCGTCGTCGGCGCCTTCCGGCAGCCGCGATCTACGCAGGAAGCCGATGCCGCGCTTCTCCATCGCAGCGGCAGCGGTGGCGAAGCGTTCGGGCCGCCTG
>JAYUSQ010000126.1:0-20712 GCA_043755595.1 Acidobacteriota bacterium
ACTGCCGTTCTCACTTAGCCCGCCCGCTCCATCTAAAGAGTGCCGATTTTTTGCCCAACTGATGGGGTCCACTTCACTACGCTCAACCTCCTGTGGGCATGGATCTGACGGCCGTGAAAGAGGCGCGAGCAAGGCATATACTCTGGCTGATCGAAAACGACCCGAAAGACGGACTCGGGCTCTTTCATATCTGGAAAGGTATCCACCGGCTCCATTGTCAGGGCGATAAGTTGGCCGATCCTGCGGCTCTCAAGCGCGCCAGTGACGTCTGGTTGAGAGAGATCGCCAAGAATCCCGAGAGCGCCGAAATACGCCGGGCGGGCGTCGATCAGATCCAGTATTGCTCGCCTGAGGAAGCCGAACGAGTTCTTACGGCGGCAAACGATTTTGCCGGTTTGGGCCGATTGTATGCAGCCGCGGTCCTGGGCATCACGGGGAAGGGGTATCAGAACGGTGACCCTTCTGGAACCGATCCGGAATTCCGAAAGCGCACGTTCGCCGTGCGAGCCAAGCAAGTCCTTGAGACGGCCACCGACGCGGAAATGGTTGAGGCCGCCTCGGTGGCTATCTTGCAGGACGGCGCCTTATTGTGGGCTGATGGAAAGTTGGACTGGGACTACACGCCTCTCGGCAACCAACTACATGCGAAGGCCAAGGCCGCAGCGCCGGACTCGATTGCCGTGCTCACGGCGCCGATGACCCTCCCGGCGCGCGGCGAACGTCCGCCTCAAATGCTTCGCGTAGGCGGGCAGGTCCAGGCTTCTCAATTGATTCGACAGTCGAAGCCGGTCTATCCGCCGCAAGCCCTCGCCCAAGGTATTCAAGGAACGGTGCGTATGACCGCAGTGCTCGGGCTCGACGGCAGGGTTCTGCACTTACGAGTCGATAGTGGACCGCCCGAGTTGATTCCCGCCAGCCTGAAGTCGGCACGGGAATGGGCGTACAAGCCGACGCTGTTGGATGGCAAACCCTGTTACATCATGACCCAGATCGACGTGAACTACATCTTGTCGCAACGGTGACGGTAATCATCTACCGCTAGAAAGCGCAGGTTCGGGAGCCCGGTACCAATCGGCGTTGATTTTGGCCCAGTGAGCCCATTTTTCCGGCAAGTCTTCCTGGGGAAAAATTGCCGATACCGGGCAGACGGGTATGCAGGCTCCGCAGTCGATGCAGTCATCGGGAAAGACGTAGAGTTGCGCCGCTTCGACATGGCCGGCCTCGTCCCGGCGCGGATGAATGACATCTACCGGGCAAGCGTCGACGCACGCTGTATCTTTGACTCCGATGCACGGTTCGGCGATCACAACCTTACTCCCCGCCCCGTCCCATAATAAATTGCTTACTAACGATTGGCATGCGGATGGCGGCGTAGAAATCCGCGAGATCCTTGCCGAGCGGAGCGGACGCCCGAGATTGCCATGCGGAGGCGGCCACCGAGGCGCTCGCGAATCTGAGCGAAGACGCGCTTGTCGGCTGCGTTGAGCCTGCATCCAGCCGGGTACGATCCGGCATTCGACTCGCCGCCAAGCGGCTTCGGCGCCCAAGCCGTCAACACGCGGTTCGATGGCCGTAGCCTTAGCCTCAGAACTCCTATAGTAGCGACCGGGCAGGTTGCAAATGTGGCTAGCGCCGACTACGTGTAGGGCCACTACGAAGCCCGTGGCCGGCCCCGTAGAGCGGCACTTAGCGGCTTTCGTGGCGACTATCGAACGTCAATGTTATCCGAGACTATTTAACACCTCCATTCGCCGAACGCCGTGCCAATTCGATGTTTCAAGGTTGCGCCATCATACTATAGGAGTTTTGAGCCTAGGTCTTGGCAGTTTAGCTTAGCCGATCTGCACTACAATATCCGTTGAAGGGCACTGTAATTAGGTGAATTGGGTGTGGCTACTTTGGAACGACGCGCAAGCAACGTAGAATCAGCGGGTTGAGCGCCGGATGGGCCGATGAGGGGCACGCAAAAGGCCGGGATACGAGAATATCCCGGGGTTTAGGTGCGGCGACGAGCGGACTGGACCAGCTTGGCGTGCTGACTGAGAGCAGTCACGGAGAGCTTCTCCAGGCGACGTAGGGCGGTTTTGAGCTTGCGGTACTGACGCGCCGCAGCTCGATAGATGGGAGCGGTTTCCGGCGTCAGTTTGATGGTGACCGTTTTGCCATTGGCGTTATAGGTCCATTGGAAGTAGGGCCCATGGCGCTTGGCGGGGTCCTTCTGACAGGCACACCGGGCCTTGCCGCACCCGCATCATGCGCCGCAGTACGGTTCCTTTGCAGAAGAATTCCAACTGCTGCAGTTCACCCATCAGTTCGGCAAAGCGCTGCCGGTGGCGTTGCAGGGCCGCGGCGGCAGCAGGGGATGGTTTTCCAGGCATATCGATCAAACGAGCGGGCGCGACATTCTCCTACAGCAATACTCCTGCGAGAACATGAGCGATGCAATCCGCCCTGCCTCTCCCGCGCTCGCCGAGTTCACCTTGCTGGAATCCTGGCTCGCCTCCGCACCCGCTACTCAACTGCCCCTCTACGCCGTCGAATCCGCACAGCGCTGACCGATGGAAGAACGGGCTTTACAAACGCTGGTCGATCAAAAACCCGGAGTGATCCTCGACTTCATCCATGTACTGGAAAAGCTCTGGGAAGCCGCCTTCGTGTTCCATCCCGAGGGCAGCTTGGAAGCAGAACTCTGGGTGCTGGAGCGGGCGCTCCGCGTTTCTCTCCGGCGAAGTCAGCCAGGTCGTCAAAGGACTTCGCCAGAGCGTCACCAAACGCCAGTTGTCCGGCGTCAAGCGCTCCACTCTGCTCGGCGTGGCCTCCTACCTGTACCGCAATCGGCAGCGCAGGCGCTATGACCCATATCTCGCCAACGGCTGGCCGAATCGCCAGCGGCGCCGTGGAAGGCGCCTGCAAGAATCTGATCAAAGACCGGATGGAGCGTTCTGGCATGCGTTGGACCGAAGCCATGGCTGAAGCCGTTGTGAAGCTACGCGCCGTCTACCTCAGCGGCGACTTCGACAACTACTGGCTGTTTCACATCCTGCAGGAGCAAAACCGGCTACACGCCAACTCCAGAGCCGTCGTTCCAAAGTAGCCACACCCATTTGATCTACCGCCGCCCCGCTCGTTTCAAACCCCAGCAAAAAGGCCTGCTTGCCGCCCATCCGCCAGCCGGTGTCGTCGGTATGCACCCACTCAGACTCCCGGATTTCTCCGCGCAACCGCCGGTACTCCGCCCCACTTCGCGCTGGATTCGGTAAACAAGAGAATATGACGAAAAAAGTTAGCCAGGGGAATAACCTGCTCTGCGCCAATCGTATCATCAGCTTCGAACTCCTGTTACCAGCAGCCGGATCAACCGCCCATTTGTCTGGCTCGATGGTGTCACTACCGTGGATTGAATCGGCTAGCTGTTGTGGGTCAATGCCCGCTGAAGCGCTTGACGATCCACACGCCGGTGAAGATTATCATCATCGCGACCGCTTCGAGCCAGCCGAATGGCTCGCTGTAGAAGATGCGCCCGAGGGCCGCCGCTACGAGGGGATTCACGTAAGTATAGATAGAGACCAACGCGACCGGTAACTTAGACAAGGTGTAGATGTAACTACTGAATCCGATGATTGAGCCGAAGGTCACCAGATACAGTAACGCGCCGGTGCCTCGCGCCGAGAAGTCCGCCTTCTGGCCGGTTTCGAGGAGCGCTGGAATGATGAATAGCACCCCCGCCGCCAACTGTTGGATGGCTCCGATTGCGAAGGGATGGGCTCCGGCTTTGATCCGGCGGCGTTGCATGATGGAGCCGAAGCACCAACTGAAACTGCCGAGTTGCAGAATCAGAAAGCCTTGCCAGACCGGGCCGCTGAGTCCCTTTTCCATGATGTCGGGGACGATCAGGAGCGCGACGCCCGCAAAGCCGGTGGCGACGCCCGCCAACACGGCCGGACGCAGCTTTTCGCCGCCGGGAATTAGCGCTTCGAGGCCGGAATACCAGAAGGGCGAGAGCGTGACGATGAGAGCCGCGAGGCTCGACGGAATCAGCGTCTCCGCGTAAACCAGGCAACTGGTGCCTCCGCCCAGGATGAGCAAGCCGAGCAACGCGGACCAGGCCAGATCGCGTCCGCGCGGAAACGGAAGGCCCGCCCACCACACCCCGGCCGTCATGATGGACCCGGACAGCAGGAAGCGCACGGCCACCAGCACGGCCGGCGAAAACGATTCGAGCGCCACGCGAATGCCCAGGTACGTCGTTCCCCAGAAGAAGCACGTGGAAGCCAAGGCGAGATACGCCTTGAAGTGCGGATGGTCTCTCAATCTTTCAGGGTAACCGGTGCCGGGACAGTTACAATAGAAACTTGTTCGTTACTGTCACATTGAATCCGGCGATTGACCGGACGATCACGGCTGACCGGCTGGTTTTCGACGATCGCGCCTATATTCAGGCGCGCGGCGAATCGGTTGGCGGCCGCGGTTTGAATACTTCGGCGGTGCTGCACTCCTGGGGTGCGCCTACGCTGGCGATTGTGCCTTCCGGCGGCGAATCCGGGCCGCGTTTTGAGGCTCATCTGGCGCGGCTTGGGTTTCCTTATGAAGCCGTGCCGGTGCGGCAGAATGTTCGGTCGAATCTGATCATTACCGATCAACGGGGCATGACCGTTAAGTTGAACGAGCCGGGCCCGGCGCTGACGCAGGATGAGTTGAACGCGATTGAAGCGGCTGTGCGGCGGCGGCTGCCTGGCGCAACCTGGCTTTTGGTGTGCGGGAGCCTGCCTCCGGGAGTGCCATCGAGTTATGTCCGCCGGCTGGTGGTCGCGGCGCGCGAGGCTGGCGTGAAGAGCCTGGTTGACACCGATGGTGAGGCGCTGCAGGACGCGCTGTTGGAGCGGCCGACGGCGGTGACGCCGAATCGGAGCGAGGCGGCGGCGCTGCTGAACCGGGCGCTGATTACGCGGCAACACTTCCGCGCCGCGACTCAACGAATTTGCGAGATGGGCGCCGAGGCGGCGGTGCTATCGCTCGGCAGCCGTGGCGCGATTGGCATGCGCGGTAGTGAGATTGTGGAAGCGGTCCCGCCGCGCGTCGAAGCGGTTTGCCCAATCGGATCGGGCGACGCGCTCAATGCCGCCTATGTCTGGGCGCTGGAGCGATCCGGTAGTTTTTCGGATGCCGTGCGGTGGGCTGTTTCGGCCGGTACGGCTTCGGCACAATTGCCGGGCATCTCGTTTGCGACGCAAGAACAGGCGCGCGAGATTTACGAACGCGTAGAGCTGAAATAGCCCGACGTACGCGGCGTCGAGGAGAGCGAAGCGGCGATGCTACAATACGAGGGTTTTCGCGTCACCGCCCGACCCACAGTATTCGACCCAAAAAATGAATCAACTGAAAGCTCTCATTCGTGAAGTGCCAGACTTTCCCAAGCCCGGGATCAATTTCTACGACATCACCACGCTACTGAAGAACCAAGCCGGGTTCCGCAGCGTAATCGACGGATTGCAGAGCGCGGCGACAGCCATGCCGTGCGACGTCGTTCTCGGGATCGAAGCGCGCGGATTCATGTTTGCTCCCACCGTGGCTTACGCGATGGGCAAGGGTTTTGTGCCTGTGCGAAAACCCGGCAAACTCCCACATGAGACCACTCGGGTCGATTACGCGCTTGAGTATGGCCACGACACACTTGAGATTCATACAGACGCCATTGAACCTGGCCAACGCGTTTTGATTGTCGACGACGTACTGGCCACTGGCGGGACGGCCGGGGCGGTTGGCAAGTTGGTCGAGACTCTCGGCGGCAAGGTGGCCGGATTCGCTTTTGTGATCGAGCTCGACTTCCTCAGCGGACGCGGGAAACTCGGCAGCCACGCCGTTTCCTCGCTGATTCACTACTGACTTCGGCGGCTAGCGCCGCAACGCCCGCAGCGCCGCACCGACGCCGACCAGGCGAGCTTCGGCGCGCCGCAAGCCCACATGCAAAAAGGCGCGATCGCCTTCGCGAAGAGCCGAAGTAATTTGTTCCTCAAGCGAATTGATAACCGTCAGCAGACGCGGGCCGGCTCCGTCACGTACTGTCAAACAACGTATTCCCGCGCCGGTCAAAACACGCCGAGCGCTGGCCGCCGCCTCGTCGTCGCCGCTGAGCGCCATGAGCGGCTCCCGCGGATCGAGAGAATGGATGTGGGCAATCGAGGCTCCCAGCGATTCAAGGGCGGCCAGATGCCGCAGGTCTTTCTCCGCGTCGCAAGCGAGTATACGGCGGCCTGCCCAAGCCTTGCCCAGCACGAGCATCTCCGTGAACATTTTTGGAGCTGCGTTTTGAATAACGATCAGCGGCGCGGCCAGGACCTCAGTCCAGGACTCAGCCGCCCATCCCGCGCGAAACAAAGTGGCGGCGCGGGTGGCTGTTCTGGGTGAGGTAGCCCGGATCGGTCCAAGTGAACGGGCCAGTTTAGGGAAGCGAGCGAAGACATTATGCCGCGTCGGTCCCGAGGTGATGAGCGTGAGCCGGGGAACTTGTTTCATGGGGAACCTGGAGACGCAGCGCTTTCAAACGATCTCGATACTGCGCCGCCTTCTCGAATTCGAACTTTCTCGCGGAATCTTTCATCCGTTCTTCCAACTCCACCAATAGGCGCCCACGGTCCTCCGGGGACAACTCCACATCGTCGCCAGGCGGCGGTTCCTCAAGCGGCACGGTGATGTAGTCCGCTTCGGCGATCGCCACCAGACACATGTCGATGGGTTTAATAATGCTTTGCGGTGTGATGCCGTTCTCTTCGTTGTAAGTTTGTTGAATGCGCCGGCGGCGGCTGGTTTCATCGATAGCGCGCCGCATACTATCAGTCATAACATCGGCGTAGAGCAATGCGCGTCCGTTCAGATTGCGAGCGGCCCGACCGATCGTCTGAATCAACGATCCGGTGGAGCGCAGAAAGCCTTCTTTGTCGGCGTCAAGAATGGCGACCAATGAAACCTCCGGCAGGTCCAGGCCTTCGCGCAACAAGTTGATGCCGACCAGCACGTCGAGGTCGCCGCGGCGCAGATTGCGGAGAATTTTAATGCGATCGAAGGTGGTGATTTCCGAATGGAGATACGTACACTTGACGCCCGCTTCTGTGTAGTATTGCGCGAGGTCTTCCGACATGCGCTTGGTGAGCGTGGTGACCAGCACGCGCTCATTTCGCCCGGTGCGAAGCCGAATCTCCTTGAGAAGATCGTCCACTTGCCCCTTGATGGGCCGGATGTCGACTTCGGGATCGATCAGTCCGGTAGGCCGGATCACCTGCTCCACCACCACGCCGGCGGCCTTGGTCAATTCGTAAGGCCCGGGAGTCGCCGAAACATAGACGATCTGGTGAACGCGATTCTCATACTCTTCGAACGTCAATGGGCGGTTGTCGAGCGCGCTCGGTAGACGAAAGCCATGGCTGACCAGGACGTTCTTGCGGGCGCGGTCGCCGTTGAACATCGCGCCTAGTTGGGGCACGGTCTGATGGCTCTCGTCGAGGAAGATCAGCGAATCCGCGGGCAGGTAGTCCAGCAGGGTCGGCGGCGCTTCGCCGGGCAGACGGTTGGTGAAATGGCGGGAGTAGTTTTCGATACCGTGGCAGTATCCCACCTGCTTCATCATTTCCAAGTCAAACATGGTGCGCTGATGCAGCCGCTGCGCCTCAATCGCCTTGCCTTTGTCCAACAGCTCTTTAGTCCACCACTCCAGCTCATGTTGGATGCTGACGATCGCCTGCTCTTTGGTGTCGCGGCTCATCACATAGTGCGTTTTCGGATAAATAGGCAGCCGCTGGTAACTCCGCCTGACCTGCCCTGTGACAGGATCGATCTGACTGAGCGATTCAATCTCATCTCCCCATAACTCAATCCGGAACGCGTAGTCGTCATAGGTAGGGAACACCTCCACCACGTCGCCCCGCACGCGAAAAGTGCCGCGCGTAAAGTTACCTTCGCTCCGGTCGTACAGGATCTCCACCAGACGCTCGGTGATTTGTTTTCGCTGGATTTTCTGGCCTTTTTCGAGCATCATCAACATCCCATAGTAGGCTTCAGGGGAACCCAATCCGTAGATGCAACTGACGCTGGCGACAATGATACAGTCTCGCCGTTCAAAGAGGGATCGAGTAGCCGCCAGCCGGAGCTTGTCGAGCTCATTGTTGACGGTGGACTCCTTCTCAATGTAAGTGTCCGACGCCGGCATGTAGGCTTCCGGCTGGTAATAGTCGTAGTAACTAACGAAGTACTCGACTGCGTTGTTCGGAAAAAAAGATTTGAATTCGTGAAACAGCTGGGCGGCGAGGGTCTTGTTGTGAGCCAGGACCAGCGATGGCCGGCCGGTCAGTTCGATGACCTTCGCCATGGTGAACGTCTTGCCGGAGCCGGTAACACCCAGCAGAACCTGATGCTTCTCGCCTTCGGCGATTCCGCGAGTTAGTTGTTCGATGGCATTGGGCTGATCGCCGCGCGGTTGATAGTCGACGCTAAGCTGGAAACCCATCCTCCCAGTGTAACCGGTGCCGGGGGTGCGCCATGAAAGCCTTGACAACCGCCAGCCATGGATTCTACACTTCAATAGACAAACTATGGGAAAGAAGCTGGACCTGCTGCCGGGCACGCTCGATCTGCTGATTCTCAAGACGCTGTCGCGCCAGCAGACGATGCATGGCTATGGCATCGCGCAGTCGCTGGCGGCCGCCACCGAAGGCGTCTTCGACGTCGACGAAGGTTCGCTGTATCCGGCGCTCCAACGCTTGTTGCTCGAAGGTTGGCTGGAGGGCGAGTGGGGTAAGTCGGAGAACAACCGGCGCGCTCGTTACTACAAACTGACGACCTCCGGACGGCGTCAGCTTCAGAAGGAAATGACTGAATTCGATCGGTTGATGGAGGCTATGCTCCGTGTTCTACGCCCTGCGTAAACTCGGCCGGCGGCTGCAATACTGGGTGCGCCGCGATCGCCACGAACGTGAGCGGCGTGAAGAGATCGAAGAGCAGCGCCGGATGCGCGGAGCCGCTTCGGTAACGAGTCCCGCCTTTCGCGCCGAAGAAGCCCGCGCGGTGTGGATCCCAACGGCCATTGGATCGGTTGTTCAAGACCTGCGATACGGTGCTGCGCCAGCTTGGCCACAACAAGCTGTTCACCTTTGTCTCGCTCACCGGGTTGACACTTGCCATCGGACTTAACACCGCTTTCTTTTCTATAGTCGAAGCGGTCTATTGGCGGCCGCTGCCGGTGAAAGACGGCGAGCGCGTCGTTCGCCTGTTGCGCGTTGGCCGCGATGACGGCGGTGACCGCGCGGGCCGCAGTTTCAGTGAAATCGAACTCCGCCACTACCGCGAATCGGAAGTACTGGAAGCATTGACGGGAGTGGCTATGGACGACCGGCTGATCGTAGATTGGCCGCAAGCCACGGCTCCGCGCGGAATCGCGGCGTTCCTGGCCCCGGACTTCTTTGAGACGCTCGGCGTGGAGCTGGTGGCCGGACGAATGCCGCAGGGCGATGACGGCTCCCTATTGATTACCGAGTCGGCGTGGCGCCGGCGTTTGTTGTCGAGGGCGGACGCCGTCGGCGCCCATCTCACGCTCAACGGATTTCCGTTTAGCATCGCGGGCGTGGTGGCGGACAAATCTCTCGCGATCTCACTGGCGCCGCTGCCGACATCGTCCTGCCTTTACGCGCCGCGGCCGTCTTGCGGCTTCCGGAAGTTACCTCACGCTTGCGGTTGGTTGGAAGGCTTCGTCGCGAAACGGGCACAGAACAGGTGCAAGCGGCGCTCGGCCTGGTTGCGCAACGTTGGCGCGCCTTGCATCCGGAAGACACGTACATCTATCGCCCGATCGTCTTGCCGGCGCGCCTGTCCGGCACCTCCGGGCTACAAACCAACCACGGGCCGGAGTTTCTGTTGCTGGTGGCCGTGTTACTGGTGTTGATCATCGCGTGCGCCAACCTAACCAATCTCTTGCTGGCGCGCGCCGATGCGCGGCGCAGGGAGATGGCCATGCGCCTTTCGCTTGGAGCCTCGCGCGCGCGGTTGATCCGCCAGCTCCTCACCGAATGTTTCCTGTTGACCATGCTCGCCGGGCTACTCGGGATGGCCGCCGCCAACGGTGTCCTTCGCATGGCGCAAGCCGCTATGCCGATCTATCTGCCTCCTGAAGCGGCGATGCCCTGGTTCGACCTCGGAGTCAATGGCTCGGTTTTCTTTTACACATTCTCGCTTTGCGCGGCGACGGCGTGTTTATTCGGCCTCGCGCCCGCGCTCGAAGCCACCCGCACCGATGTCGCCAGTACGATGAAGGGCGATGCGCCTGCGTCGTCGAAGGGCGGAGGATCGACCGGCGCCAAGTTGCGCGGGTTTCTGATTGCGATGCAGATGGCCGCTTGCATGGTCTTGCTCATTCTGGCGTCCAATCTGAACGGCGCCATGTCGGTTTTGGACGACTTTCTCACCTCGCTTGATTCGGCATCGGTGGTACAGGCCGACATGCGCCCGGGTGGCTTCGGCTATTCGCGCGCGGCGGCGCAGAGTCTGATGGAGCGCGCCCGGGAAGGCATCGCCGGGCTAGCGGGAGTGGAGACTGTCGGGATCACACGATTCCCGATGATGCGGATGCTGGGCCAAGGGGCCGGAGCAGAGATCGAAATCGAAGGCCGCGCTGGCAGAGCGCCCGCGCCGGGAATGGGCGGGATTGTTTCGGATGGGTGCGTTCGCGTGTTCGGTTTTCAGCTGTCGAGCGGGCGCGATTTCTCTCCCGCCGAATCCCGAACGGCGGCGCCCGTGGTGTTGATTAACGGCGTCATGGCGCGTGAGCTATGGCCCGGTACGAATGCTCTCGGGCAGCGCATCCGCGTCTGGTCGAAAGGGCAGCCCGAACCCTGGCAGGAAGTGATCGGCGTCGTGACCGAGAAGGCGCTCACTCTGAAGGGAGCGGGAGGCCAGACGATTTTCCGCCCGTATGGGCCGCCGGTGGAGGGGGTTCTGCAGATCCGCACCAGAGGCGATCGCAACGCCACGATGATCGCCGTGCGGAATCTCATTCGCGATCTGGATCCGCGCATGGCGGTGAACGTGAACTCGCTCGAAGCGATCGTCAAGTTCATCCGATGGTCGCCGCGGCTGGTCTCCGCAGTCTCACTGATAGTCTCACTGATAGTCTCACTGGCGTCGTTGTGGATGTCCGCCATCGGGCTCTACGGCGTCACAGCTTACCTGGCCGCGCGCCGGACGAAAGATCGGTATACGTATGGCGCTCGGCGCTCAACCGTCCGATGTGCTGCGGATGATGGTGCGGCAAGGCGGTTGGCTGGTGCTCGCGGGTCTGGCGTTCGGCTCAGCCCTGGCGGCCGCGACCGAACGCGTGCTGACGGCCTCACTGCGACTGCTCCCGGCTTCGCCTGTATCTACTTACTTCGGGATCGCTTCTTTTCTAGCGGCGGTAGGGTTGGTGGCTATTCTGGCGCCGTCCATCAAAGCAACCCGCGTGAACCCGCTCGCCGCATTGCGGAACGATGGCTGAATGGTAAGATTGACTGCGTGGGGCGGCATTTTCGGCGCTACCACGCTTGACGAAATTGCTGGAGTTCTGGTATGGAATGGACGACACTCGCTAGTCTGGCGGCGCGAGCCGGCAAGCAGAGCTACGATCAGCGCCACACAATCCAACAGTACTTCACGAAGGCCAAGGCTTACCTTGACCTCGGTCAAACTCAGATCGTTGTAACAGGCGCTTCTGGAGCCGGCAAGTCTGTCCTGGTTGCGCAGATGCATGGCCGGGCTCGGGATCTGTATTACGAAGCGCCTCCGCAATCGAACAAAGTGGAAGTGGAAGCCATCGCGTTGGAACCTTGGTCGAAGCTGGTTCGGGTTTTACCTGGGCAGGGGGCAAGGCGAAGTCAGGAAGAAGTTGAATTGCTGGACCGGAACGACGAAGTCGAGGGTGTAATCCACGTGGTTGATTTCGGCTACGTTGTGCCGCGAGATGCGTTTGCCGCAAAATCGCTGCTTGAGCGGAACGGCCTCGACACCGTCGGGAAGTTGCGAGCTTACAACATGGAGTCGGAGGTGAAGGCGCTCGATGCCTTGTTGTTCGCGGTCAATCGGGCTTTCAACAAGCACAAGCGCCCGAAATGGCTGCTTGTCGCCGTGAATAAGGTTGATTTGTACTGGAACATCAGGACGAAGCATTGGCCGCCTATCACCCAACCGGCGTGAGCGATTTTGGAAAGGCCCTGGCCGGGTTTCAGAATCGCGTTGGCAGTCAGAATTTCGGGATACACGTAGCGCCATCTTGCGCATATGAAGTCGACTTTACTTGGAACGGCCACGTCGTGCCATCATTGCTTCCGAGGCAACGGCAGAACCCGATTCTCCGGGAACTAACTGGCGTGGTCGTACGGCTTTCGGAGATTTACGCATGATCGAGACTGGGACGATCGAAACCGGCTCGAAGACATCGAGTATTGCCGCCGAACTCGACGAGATGCTGAAGCTCGCGGAGGCGTCGACTGCGACCGTAGACATAACGTTGGAGTCGATCAGCCGGGTGAAGATCCAGATGATCGCGACAGCCCTTACATTTCTTGCCGTATTCGCTTGGCTTGTCTTGCATGCAGCGGAGTCTAGATCTTGGGGTTTGTTGAAATACGGCGTCCTCTTGGCTCCTATCCTTGGAGGACTTTTACATGAAGCCGGTCACTATCGGAACTTAGGCCGAAACCTCCAAGTTGAATTTCGCGCTCGGGCTAGGCTCTTGTCGCTAATCGACGACCAGCACAAGCGGCTGCTGCACGAAAACCTGGTGACTCCCATGGCGCAAGCGACAGTTGAGATCCGAATTGGACGGCTCGACCGCTCCTATTGGGAAAAGTAATAGCGGGCGTGACCGTATCTTCCGGCGGGCTACAATGCAGGAAGAAAGGTCACTCGATTGAAAAACAAAATTGCATTGAGTTTGGGAGTCGCTTCGTTCGCATTGTTGTCGTTCGCCGGCTTGGCCGTCGCGCAGGACAAGCGGGCCAGCCCGCATGAAACGGTGACAGCCATGGTCAACGGGAAGAAAATCTCGATCGCTTACGGCCGCCCGTTCAAGAAGGGCCGGGAGATTTTCGGCGGCCTGGAGCCCATGGGCAAAGTATGGCGCACAGGAGCCGACGAAGCCACCACGATCACGCTGGAAGCCGACGCGATGATTGGCCCTTTGCATGTGGTCGCGGGCACTTACTCGCTGTTCACGGTTCCCGGCAAGACTGAGTGGACGCTTGTGTTGAACAAGACGGCCAAGCAGTGGGGCGCATTCAAGTACGATCAAGCGCAGGATTACGGGCGCGCCGCGATGAAGGTTTCCAAGCCCGCCGCCACGGTCGAGCAGATGACGATCGCGCTGGAGAAGAAGAACGACCACGAAGTGACGCTCAAGGTCATGTGGGACGACACCATCGCGTCAATCGACGTGATGGGCCATTAAGGCTTATTGGCGATCCGGTATAAATTCAACGCACCTCTGATAAACAAGCTGCCTCGGGCAATAGCGGGCGTGGCCATACACATTTCGCCCAGCTCGTTCTTGCCCAGCAGCTTGTATTCTTTTCCGGCCTGAATCACAAACGTGTCGCCGTCTTCGCTCAGTGCGAAAACCTTGCCATCGTAGGCCCAGGGTGAGGCCGTGAAGGCCGCGGCCGCCTCATCGATACGCACTCTAGCGTAAGTGGGCACCCCCGTTTTGGCATCATGCGCCGTGAAAAAGCCCCGGTCGAAAAGCGTGTAGTAGATATCGCCATAGACCAGCGGCGACGGATTGTACGGACCCGCCTGCGGATAAAACCACGCGATGAATTGATTCGACGTCTCCCCCGCTTTCAACGAAATATCTCCACGCGCGCCGGGTTTGATCACGAAGACCGGGCGAGTCTGGTCACCCACATAGCCCGACGTCACGTAGAGCAATCCGTGGCGCGTAAACGGTGTCGGGATCGTGATCGAAGACATGCCGCCGAGTTCCCACAACGCCTTCCCGTCCAAATCATAAGACCGCACGCGCGTGGTGCCGGGGGTGACGATCTCAGTGCGACCGTCGTGGTTCCAAATAAACGGCGTCGCCCAGTTACTCTTTTCGTCTCGTTTGACGCGCCAGATTTCGCGGCCGGTCTTGGCGTCCAGCGCGGTCAGGAACGAATCGACGTCGTTGTCACTGGCGATGTAGACACGCCCCTGATGCAACACGGGCGACGCGGCGGTTCCCCAGCCATAGCGAGTCTCGCGCGGCTCCCACGGTTTCGACCACAAGACTTTGCCCGATTTGGCATCAAGGCAGTAGAGCCCATGCCCGCCAAACTGCGCATAGACCCGCTCGCCGTCAGTCGCGGGTGTCTCGGAGGCATAGCTGTTCTTGAGATGGCGCGCGGTGGCCGGGACGCTGCGATGCACTTCGCGCTCCCAGGCGATCTTGCCAGTTGAGACACTCACGGCGTAAACCATCGAACGATGCACGTCGCTCGGCTTGCCGCGATCACCCCCAAAGTAGAGGCCCTTCTTCGGCGGCTCTTTTTCGGCTTCACTAATCGCTGAAGTGAGAAACACCCGATCGCCCGCAACGATGGGCGAGGACCAGCCCACACCGGGGATCGAGGCTTTCCAAACGACGTTTTCCGTAGCGCTCCACCGCGTTGGCAGACCCGCTTCTTCGGCCACGCCATTGGAGCCCGGCCCGCGAAACTGCGGCCAGTCGGGTGGAGCGGCGGCGAAAGCGGCTGACGAAATCAGGAGCGAGGCGATAGTCCGGAGCACATGCGCATTGTAGCAATGGCTCCGGATTGAACATTCGCAAAACCTCTATACTGATCGGTGAAGGCCACCGGGAACCGCGTCCACCGGCTCTGGTGGAGGTTTGCTTTGAAACATTTATATCCTGCTACGTTTTTTGCCATTTTGGGCGTTTCCGTCGCGCACGCGCAACAGCAACTGCCGTCTCCTTCTTTGAACTCGCTGCTGCCGAACGCCGTCGTGGCCGGCAGCCCTGGGTTCGCCATGCGCGTCGAGGGGACACGCTTCACGCAGTCCTCGCGCGTGGTGTGGCGTGCCGGAGGACTGGGCGCGATCAACCTCGCCACGGCCTTCGTCAATGAAACGCTGCTCACCGCTACGGTCCCGTCCAGCCTGCTGGAACAGCCTGGATCATTTCCAGTCACCGTCACTCAGCCTGGCGATTTCGGCACGACGCTCACCTCAGGCGAAGTGATTTTCACGGTCGTTCCCGGCATGACGATTTCAACCGCCTGCCCCCTGCCGAACGGAGTTGTGGGCCGGGCCTACGAAGCGCAGTTCGTTCCTAACGGCGGTCTGCCACCCTATGTGTGGAGCATCACGGCCGGTGCGATCCCGCCTGGGCTCTCCTTCTCAGTCGGCGCGATTCGCGGCGCACCCACCACCGCCGGCGAGTTTGGCTTCACGGTGCGCGTCACCGACAATCAGAACAATTCCGCCTCGAAAGCCTGCTCGCTGCGCGTCATCGCCAGTTCCGAAGGCCAATCGCTTTTCATCACGCAGATCGATCCACCCGGCGCCCTGGCCGGCAGCGGAAACACGCAGATCCGCTTGCGGGGCGACGGCTATTCCAGCGGCACGATTGTCGTTTGGAATTCCGGCGCGGGCACGGCCGTCGATCTGCCGACCCGCTGGGAGGGCGACCCGCGCTTTCTGATCGCCACCATTCCCGCGAACCTACTGGCCAATCCGGGGTCCTTCCCAATTGCCGTTCGCGGCACGGTCCTCACGCGCACGGTGTTCTCCAATGTCGAAAATTTCCTGGTGGCGCCGCCCGTGCAAATCTCCAACCCTTGCCCGCTGCGCGATGGCTCGCTGCGCAACCCGTACGCCAATCAGCTCACGGCGTCCGGCGGCTTCGCTCCGTACACCTTCAGCATCGCGCCCGGAACTCTGCCCCCCGGGATCTCTTTGCGCCCATCCGGTGAGCTGTCGGGTACGCCCACCGAAGCCGGCGTCTATGATCTGGCCGTCAGCGCGACCGACAGCCGTACGAACACGACGACGCGCGCGTGTAGCCTGCGCATCCTGGGGCCGCTAACGGCTGCCCCCGCCTCGCTCAGTTTCAGTGCGTTCGCGCAAGGTATTGCCGCTTCGCCCCAGATTCTGGCCGTGTCGGGCAGCGCCAGCGGCCTTCCTTTCTCCGTGCAGGCGGCGGTGGAAACCGGCGTGCCGTGGCTCCGCGTGACCACCGACACCACACGAATGCCTGCGCTCGTCAGAGTGTCCACCGAACCCGGCGGCCTGGGACCTGGAGTCTACCGCGGATCGGTCATCCTCACGACCGAGGCGGCCACCAATCGCACGGTAACCGTCCCCGTCAATTTCGTAATCGGGAACGTACAAAGCCCTGCCATCGTGCCGCGTCCGGTAGCGCTCCGCTTTGCGGCGGGCCGCGGGTCCGGGTTGCTGCCGTGGCAAGGCATTCAACTGTCGAACCCCGGGCCGCAACCTCTGGACTACGCCGTTGAGACAACAGCGCCATGGTTATCGGCAACGCCGGCGCGGGGCATTGTCCGTAACAACCAAACAGGATTGGTGCGCGTGCGAGCCTCAGCCGAGGGCTTGGCCACGGGAACCTATCGAGCATCGGTGCGCATCGCCAGCGTTGGTTTGCCGCCCGTCAATGTGCCGGTGACACTCACCATCGGGTTCTCGCCCGAGACGCTCGTGGTTGCGCAGTCCGGCATCGGCTTCACCGCGGTGCAAGGCGGACCCGCTCCATCGCCGCGCCTGGTACACGTGCTTTCTACCGGCTCATCCGGCTACTTCTGGGAGGCCACGGCCGGCACGGCGGGAGCACGGCAGTTTGTCTCGATTAGTCCGTCGTCCAACGCCAGCCGTCCAGGCCAGCCCAGCAGCACCGAGGTGCGCACGGACCCGGCAGGCCTAGCCCCCGATATCTATTACGGTGACGTGCGGATCACTTCGTCCAACACCGACAATTCGCCTCGGCTGGTTGCCACCGTCTTAGAGATTCTTCCGCCGCAGGCCACTCCATTTCCTGAATTGCCGTTTGCCGGGCTTTTTCTCACGGCCCCGGCCGGAGGGGCCACCACGACGGCGCAAGGACTGCTGGTTCGCAACATCGCTCGCGTACCGATCGTGGTCGACTACCAACTGGTGGGCGATGCGCGTCTTTTTGCGGCCACCTCCAGCGCGGCCCGCACACTGGGACCAGGCGAATCCCGCCGGATCGAAGTGCAAGCCAATGTGACGTCGATTGGCATTGGCGTCCATCGAGCCGCGCTCTACATCCAATCGTCCGGCGATCCACAAGTGCGGGCCGTGGACGTAACCCTGGTGGCGACGCCGCCCGGGCGTTGCACACCTACGCGACTGGTCGCATCGCCCCTGTCGATCGCCGAAGGATTTCAGGTGACGGGCGGAGTACCGGCCGGCGTCGATTTCCGGGTCGTGGACGATTGCGGGGATCCGCTGAACAACGGCCTGTTCATGGTAATCCCGTCGACAAATTCCGGTGTTGCCTACTTACAACCGGCGGGCGATGGCCGCTGGACCGGCACCTGGCCCGTGCAGCAGAATGCCGCTTCGGCGGTGACGCTAAATTATGTCGTGGAAGATCCGGAGCGCAACCTCCAAACCACCGGCTCACTGGCCGGTCTGATTGCGGCGTCCAACGTGCCGGTGATCGGCGCGGACGCGATCGTAAGCGCGACCGGCAAGGGGTTGGGCTCGCCGCTTGCCCCCGGCAGCCTGTTCACCATCTATGGTCTGCAACTGGCGCAGGGGGAGAATCGCGCCCCCAGTCTGCCCCTGCCAGTCTTCCTGGGTCCCACGCGCGTAGTGGCCGGTGAACGCGACCTGCCGCTCTTCTATGCCGGCGATCTGGGATCGTTCACGCAAGTCAACGCGGTGATGCCATACCTCGTCGCGGTCAACACCACAGAGCAAGTGGCCGTGTGGCGAGGCACGCAGCGATCCGCCTATAGCGACGTGGCGATCGCTCCCGCTCAGCCGGCTCTTTTCGTGACGATCCCGGCCGACCCGGCGAACCCATTGACGCCGGGTAAAGCCATCGTGATCTACTGCGAAGGACTCGGGCAGGTGAACCAGCCGTTGACGGCGGGCCAGATTTCTCCAGCCGATCCGCTGGCCATCCCGCGCAATCCCGTGACTGTCACCGTCGGCGGTGTCAACGCGACGGTGCTTTTTGCCGGACTGACGCCGGGACTGAGCGGGCTCTATCAAATCAACGTGCTGATTCCGGAAGGCGCCGCCGCCGGACCCTCGGTGCCAGTGATTGTGACAGCCGGAGGGTTGAGCAGCGAACCCACTCCAATCGCCCTGAATTGATCGATGGTTGCCGCTACAGCTCCGATTTTGCAATACTGATCGGCACGACCCGAACTGCGGAGGAAACAGCAGCGTTGTGATGCATCTTAGCCAGCAGGCTGGCGTGACCACGGTCGGTCGCGTCCGCAAAAATAATGAGGACGTGTTCGCCATCCATCCCGATATCGGGCTAGCGCTGGTGGCCGATGGAATGGGGGGCGCAGCTTGCGGCGAGATCGCTTCCAATCTGGCGGCTCAGGCGGTGAACGACTACTTCGCCGTCTCGCAAGGCTTACCCGCTGTCGAGTTGATTGAAGGATCGATTCGCTTTGCCAACGAGCGCGTGTGGCAGGCCGCACAAACGCCCAACGGTTGCGACGGCATGGGTACAACCTTGGTGATGGCGCACTGGAGCGAGAGTCAACTCTGGGTTGCCAACGTCGGCGACAGCCGCGGCTACATACTACGGAATGGTTTGTTGCGGCAGCTTTCCTACGACCAAAATCTGGCCAACGATCTTCGACAGAGCCTACAACTAACCGACGAACAGATCGCCGGCTACCCGCAACGCAACGCGCTCACGATGGCTATCGGCACGCGCGAGGTGGTCCAATGCCGTATGTGCCACGGCGCGCTGGAAGACGGCGACACGGTCCTGTTATGCTCGGACGGCCTCAGCAATCCATTAAAAGATCTTGCGATCACAGCGATCCTGCTCGATATCGGCCCGCTGCAAGCCGCTGCCGATGCGCTGGTGGAGTCGGCGCTCGATGCCGGCGGGACTGACAATGTTACCGTGGTGCTGCTTCGTTTTTCCAACGGACAGTTCTAGGTGGGTGGGACCTCGCTAGAGTTGGTCGATAACAGCATGATCGACGTACATCTGATCGACGGAACCTACGAACTCTACCGCCACTTCTACGCCGTGCCCTCCGCGCATGACGCCAGTGGCCAGGAGATCGGGGCGGCGCGAGGCGTGGTGGCATCGGTGCTTGGGTTGCTCGAGGGCGGGGCCACGCATGTCGGCGTCGCTACCGATCACGTCATTGAATCGTTCCGCAACGAGGTGTATCCGGGATACAAAACCGGCGAAGGCATCGATCCCCGTTTGTTCTCTCAATTCCCTATCCTCGAAGAAGCGCTGGAGGCTATGGGCGTGGTGGTCTGGCCGATGGTTCGTTATGAGGCTGACGACGCTCTCGCGTCCGCTGCGGCGAAAGCTGCGCAGGAAGACGGCGTGCGACAAGTGATCATCTGCACCCCGGACAAGGATCTGGCGCAATGCGTCTCAGGCGTCCGCATCGTGCAGTTGGATCGGCAACGCGGCATCACGCGCGATGAAGCGGGCGTGAAAGAAAAATGGGGCGTGGGGCCGGCGTCGATTCCGGACTACCTCGCGGTGGTGGGCGATAGCGCGGATGGCTTTCCGGGCTTGCCCGGTTGGGGGGCAAAGGCGGCCGCCGCGATGCTCTCTCAGCACGTCCGGCTGGAAGAGATTCCGAAGGACTGGCGCAAGTGGCCCGCTGGCTTTCGCAGCGCGCAACGCCTGGCCGGCGTATTGTTCGAGCAGTGGGAAGACGCGCTGTTGTACCGCACGCTGGCCACGCTTGTCCATAACGTGCCGGTATTCGGTACGGTGGAGGATTTGCGGTGGCGTGGAACGGCTCCGGAGTTCCTGGCATTTTGCGAGAAGCGGCTGCGCACGCCGGAACTGCATGCCCGCGCGGCGAAGTTAGACTCAGCGCGGAAAATGCAGTAGGAGCCCGGCTCCGCCAAGCAGGAACAGCGTCCACGCGTACGGCCAGCCCGTAGTCGTATGCAGCACGAAACCCATCAGACCGACGGCCTCACAAAGAGCCAAGGCAATCAACATGGATGCCCGTTGCGCTTCCACGCCGGTCTTCCCGGCCAGCACTAATTAACTTGGGCACGACGAAGGATAGCCCCAGGTCGACCACCGCCACGATCGGAACAATTCATATTCAGAATCGAACCGTCTTGCGTGCCGGGAGGGAAGAGAACAGCGTTAAGGCGAAGAATACGACCAGCGACGACACCATGGCGGCCCAAATGATTCGATTGAAATCCATGCTGCCTGTCAGTCTATCGCGGGACTGATGAGTCCAGAGAATCCGTGTAACGATATCAAGATTGTTGTCACTTTCCGTTGATGGTTCTCGCAGTACAAAGCGAAAGTCATTTAGCCGTGAGTAGTTATCCCCTTGACTCAGCCAGCCCCAACCTGTAGATTTGGTGGCTGTGGAAGATTATCCGCGCACCGTCCAGGATTTTGAGGAGCGGTTTTCCACCGAAGACGGTTGCCGAGCATACTTGGTGAGCCTGCGGTGGCCAGATGGCTTTCGATGCCCGCATTGCCAG
>JAYUSQ010000127.1:0-20697 GCA_043755595.1 Acidobacteriota bacterium
CACGTCTTGCGCGAACGCCGGACCTTCTCCAAACTGGTGAACCTCGAAGAACTTGAGCGCCGGCCCGATCCGGGAATTCCCTCGGCGGACCGAAGCTTGAATCTCGAACGGCTCGCCGCCTTGATCCAGCAACTCAAGCCGCTGGACCGGCAAATCATCATTTCCTATCTCGAAGATATGGACGCCGCGTCCATAGCGGAAATCACCGGACTCACACCGGCCAACGTGGCTATGCGAATTCACCGGATCAAGAACATTCTCGCGCGCCGGTTTCACCAGGGAGGGAGCGATGTCGAATAACCCGAAGCGAGTCTGGCAACAGCAGCCGGAGGGGACGCCCAAGATGACGCTGGAGACAATTCACTGGAGGGCAACACAATTGGAGGAGCAGACACGGCGGGAGTTACTCCGGAACATCGCCGTACCTGTCCTGTTGGTAGCCGTCATAGTTATAGGGGGCTTTCACTTGGGACTCGCTCAAGAACCGCTGCAACAGGGGGCCTACGTGGCAGCGATTGCATGGGCGCTAGCAGGTCAATACTTCTTACATCGGGGAATGTGGGACGCGGGGGCGGCCCCGGGGGCTGGGATCGAGCTGTACCGGCGTGAAATCGAGCGGCAACTCAGTCTATTCCGCCGGGCGTTGCGATGGTCGCTGGGACCGATATTCCTGGCGATCGGGGCTTTCGTGGTACCACTGTTGAGCGCAGCTCGGACGCGCGGATTACTTCAAAACACGTTTCCGTTCTTTACGCTGCTGGTCGGCTGGATTGTGGCCGTGTTTGTCCTCAGAAGCCAGCGGCGGCGAGATTTGCAGCGTGAGCTAACTGAACTCGAACGCCTCGAAAAGCGAGCGTAGATCTTACTCCGCCGCCGGCTCAAACAACCCAAACGAGTACACATGAGTGGCCGAGCAGATAGCGACATACTGCTTGCCATCCACCATGTAAGCGATCGGCGAGGCAGTAATCGATTGCGACGTTCCGAAATGCCAGAGATGCTTGCCGTTCTTGGCGTCCGCCGCCACTAACTGGCCGTTGTCGTCGCCAAAAAACAGAACCCCGCCAGCCGTGGAAACCGTCCCGGCCCAGGCAACGGCCGGTCCGGTCATCGGGTGTTCCCAGACACGCTTCCCGGTGAGAGGATCGAAGGCTCGCAGAACAAGTTGGCCGGGCTCCGAAGCGATTACTTCGCCGCCAGTCCCGGCGAAACCTTTCATCGGCACGGGCTCTTTCTGAGAACTGAAGTAAGTGTCGCATTGCTCAAGCGTGGGGACGTAGAAGAGTCCGGTGGCCGGGTTGTAGGATGGCGACATCCAGTTAGCCGCCCCGCGCACAGACGGGCAAGCCTTATTGCCGCCAGGCGTTGGGTCTTTGCCAGGAACGAGAATCGGTTTCCCCTTGGCGTCAAGCCCGGTAGCCCAATCAAGCTTGTCAACCATCGCCGACCCACGCAGGAACTCGCCGGTGACCCGGTCCAGCATGTATAGGAAGCCGTTGCGGTTCGGATGCAGAACAACTTTGCGCGCCTTTCCCTGATACTCAAGATCCACTAAGACAGGCCAAGACTGCGCGTCCCAATCGTGTGTGTCATGCGGGGTGAACTGGAAGTACCACTTCAACTTGCCGGTATCGACATCCAACGCAATCACCGAATCGGAATACAAATTGGCGCCTTCGCGGTCGCCGCCATAAAAATCCGGCCAGGGATTGCCAGTGGTCCAGTAGAGCATGCCCAGTTGAGGATCATAAGTGCCGGAAAGCCAGGTCGCCGCGCCGCCCCATTTCAAAGGGAAGTCCTTCGACCAGGTCTCTGAACCCGGTTCTCCACGCTGAGGCACCGTGTATGTTCGCCAGAGTTCCTCTCCGGTCGTAGCCGAAAGTGCGGCCAAGAAGCCGCGAGCGCCGGAATCGCCCCCGCCCATTCCGACAATGATCTTGTCCTTGGCGGCGAAAGGAGCCATAGTGCCGAAGTATCCGTCTTTGGTGTCGGCATACTTTTTATGAAACAGCAGCGCTCCCGTCTTGCGATTCAAAGAGACAAGGTGGCAATCGGTGGTGACGACATAGACACTGTTCCCCAGGATCGCAGCCCCTCGGTTAACCCGCGCGCCCTCGGCCTGATCGTCGATATAAGCCCAGATCTTGCGCCCAGTCCGAGCGTCAAGCGCATGGACGGCGTTGGAGTTAGTAACATACATGACGCCGTCATAGACGATCGGCGTACCTTCCAGCTTCTTCGCATCCGGCACATGATAGACCCACTGCGCCGCCATGTTGCGCGCATTCTCCGTGGTGATCTGCTTCAGCGGAGAATGGCGCTGGCCCGAATAGTTACCGGCATAGGTAAGCCAATTCTCATTCGGCCCCTGAACGATATCTTCGTAGCGCACCTGGGCGCTGCAAACGGCCGCCAGGAAGAAAAAGCCGGCTTTCATCATTTGCCCTCCTCGCGCCGCGCAGATTGGCGGCTAACGAAATAAATTAGGTCTGTCTGTTCTCCGGGCGTGAGCCGGTCTTTGTAAGAAGGCATCGGACTGGTCCGCAGAATCTGCCTATCCGCCACTTGGGATTGCTTCAACAAATAGAGATTGCCCTGATTGTCGACCATCGAAGTTGAGTAGTTGGTATAGTCGCGCAAAACGCCAGTAATCACCTGGCCCGACTTCAAATGCACCGTAGCCGGTTGGTAACCGTCGGCAATCCGCTTGCTCGGTTCCAGCAACGCATCGCGAATCTGGTTCAGTGGCCGAGACCCGCCGATGTTAGTAAGATCGGGCCCTAAAGAGCCGCCCTGCCCGCGCAAGGCATGACACTGGTTGCAGCCGCCCTTGCCAAAGTAGAGCTCGCGGCCCTTGGCTTCGTTGCCTTTCAGGATCAAGTCGTAAGCCGGGGCATTGAGCGACCTGACATAGGCGACCAGTTGCCAAACCTGCTCGTCAGGCAGCGCGGTAGGTGGCATATCCGTTCCTGGCAGCCCTTTTTGGATAGCGGTGAAAAGCACCTCGTCGCCGTAGCGTTTAACCTGGCGGGCCGTCATCAGGTTTGGACCACGTCCCCCTTCCCCGGTTGGACCGTGGCACCCTGAGCAGGAGGATGCAAAGAGTACCCGGCCAGCCTCGATACTGGCGGCGTCTTTTGTAAGCGGGCTCTTGGTGAAGTCGGCCGGGCCGATTTGAGCGCACAGCGCCGGCGCGGCGAGCAAGAGGAAATATCGAACGTACATCATGATGGACCCTCACGATTCTACATCAGCGGCAGCCATACAGCGACTGGCGAGCGATATATTCGCGGACCGCATCCGGCAGCATGGCGGTGGGCATACGGCCGGCCCGCAGTTCCGATCGAACCTCGCTCGACGATAAATCCAGCGTCACATCATCAAGCCGGAGCACCCGCGCGCCCGCAGGTACGGCGTAGCGATGGCCTGGGCGCGACACGACAATGAATTCGACGGCGGCGAGCACTTCTTCCCACATGTGCCAGGTATGAATCTCGGCAAACGCATCGGCGCCGATGAGAAAAAAAATCCGGTCCAGGGGATGCGCCGCTTTCACGCGTCCGATCGTGTGAATCGAGTAACTCCGCGCTTGCCCTTCTTCCAGCCGCGAAGGCGACAGACAAGGGTCGCCCGCACAGGCCAATTGCACCATCCGGAATCGGTCCTTCCAATCGGCGCGCTCGATTCCCTGCTTGTGCGGCGGGTTACCGTTGGGAATCACCAGAACCTTGTCCAGCGAAAACCGTTGCGCAGCTTCACGGGCAACCGCCAAGTGCGCGTTGTGGATCGGATCGAAAGTGCCGCCGAAAATGGCGAGGCGTTCCGGCATCGTTTTACTTGCTGAAGCGTTTGATCCGCAGATTCCGGAAATAGACTTTCATCCCGGGCCCACGATGGAGTTGTAGCGCCAGCACGCCGCTCAGGCGAGTGGAGTCCTTCAACTCGCCAGTGACCAGTCCATTCACCTTCACCGTAATCTGGCCGCCCTTCGCCAGGATCTCATAATCGTTCCAATCATCGGCCTTTACGACCTTCTCCGCCTTGCCGGTCCAGCCGTTGACGATCACTCCGCGCTTTCCTTTTTCGTCGTAGATCGAACCCCACCAGTTGCCGGCCGCCATGTCGGCTTGGAGGCCACGCACCACGAAGTCGGGCAATTCCTCGCTGCGAAACTGAATGCCCGAGTTGCCGTTGCGGAGCTTCGCCTGCAGTTTCAGATGAAAGTCTCCGACTTCCTTCTTGTGGATCAAAAACGTATTCTGAAAGATCTGGGTGTCGTCGGTGGAGCCAACAATCACGCCATTGTTGACACGCCAGAGGCGTGAGTCGCCGCGCCACTGTTTCAGGTTTTTTCGATTGAAGAGCGGCTTGTACCCATCCTTCTTCTCTTCCCTCGAAACGCCGGACTGGCCAGAGGCGGTGAGGACGGCGGCAAGCAGCAAGCAAACAATTTTCATCGCGTTTGTTTCAGACGATTTTACCGCTTCGAGACCCGCTCCCGCGCAGCCATCTGCGCCAGTTCGTCGCAGCGATTGTTTTCGGCGTCTTCAGCGTGCCCCTTGGTCCACACCCAATCGGTCTTGTGGCGCGCCACCTGCAGATCCAAGGCTTCCCACAAATCGCGGTTGACCACGGGTTTCTTGGACGACGTGATCCAGCCATTCCGCTTCCAACCCTTCATCCAGGACGTGATGCCGTTTTTCACGTACTCAGAATCGGTCTTGACCTCTACCTGGCACGCTTCCTTCAAAGCGGTCAGACCTTCGATCGCCGCCATCAATTCCATCCGGTTGTTGGTGGTGGCCGGGTCAAAGCCGTAAAGCTCTCGCCCGTGGATCTGACCAGCTTCGTCGGTGAATTTCAAGACCGCCGCCCATCCGCCAGGCCCGGGATTGCCAAGACAGGAACCGTCGGTTATCAGTCGAACTTTTCTCATATCCCCTTCACGCCGCTGCGCCGGTCAATTCGACGTGGAAGAACTCGTCCACCAAATCGCGAATGTGCGCGACTTCCTTGGCATGGTAAATCGCCACGCGCAGCCGCGTGCCATTTCGCACGCCGTGGGTGAAATATGTCGCGAACTGCTTCATCTTGCCCACCGTGTCTTCGCCCTCGGAACGCTCTGCCATCATGCGGTAGTACGTCTGCATGATCTCGTAACGGTCGCGTTCGGTCGGCTCCGTCCAGCGGCCGGTGGCGGCGTGCTCTTCGATCTGCCGGAAGATCCAGGGATTCGACGAAGCCGCCCGCCCGATCATCACGGCATCGCAACCGGTCTCACGCACCATCCGCACTGCGTCTTCTGGAGTGAGGATGTCGCCGTTGCCAATCACGGGAATCTTCACGGCAGCCTTGATGTCGGCGATTCGCGTCCAATCGGACTTGCCGCTGTAGCCCTGCTCGCGAGTACGAGGATGCAGCGCGATCGCGGCGAGTCCATTGTCCTCCGCCATCTTCGCCATCTCGACGTGAACCAGTTCCTTGTCGTTCCAGCCGGCGCGAAACTTCATCGTCAGCGGAATGCGAATCGCGGCGCGGACGGACTTGAGAAGTCTGTCCACCAAAGGCAGATCGCGCAGACAGCCTGACCCCCCATTGCACCGTACAACTTTCTTCACCGGGCAACCGAAGTTGATGTCGACGAAATCGAAGCCAAGTTCCTCGCACACGGCCGCAGCACGCGCCATCACGTTGGGGTCGGAACCAAACAGTTGCGCCGAAATCGGATGCTCGTCCGGATCGAAATACAGGTACTTCATCATGCGCGTCAACGCGCGCCCCTGCGAAGCCGCCACGCCGTGTGAGCTCGTAAACTCCGTCATGATCAGCCCACAACCGGATTGATTGCGAATCAACCGGCGAAAGACCGTGTCGGTGACGCCCGCCATGGGCGCCAGCACAGTGGCCGGAGCAATCGTGTGCTGTCCAATTCGAAACTCGGCGGGAACACTCATCGGTGGGCTAAGAACATTTTACCGAAACCTTGTGGGTGTTGACTGCGTTAAATGTAGTAGGGTCGTAACAGCGAGGATTCAATGACACCGCAACCGGATAGCAACGGCCAACTGAAGCTACTATTGGCATTCGTGCTAGGCATCGGCGTAGCGGGTTCGGGAGCTTGGTTTTTTAGCGGCCGCAGCGAAACCGTGGCCGTTCGCCTGCCCGAGGCCAGGATTGCCGTCGAAGCGCCGGCGAGTGAGTCTGTCCCCGCTGCGCAAGAGGCTCTCCCGGCTGAGCCCGTCAAGCCCGCCGTGAGTGCCTGGCGGCCGGTTCGCACACCGGCGCCGAAAGTGGCCCCGAGGCAGCCTCCTCCCGCTTCTCCCGCGCCGCGCCAAGCCGCGACAACGTCGGCTCCAGTCCCAACGGTTGTCGAAGCACCCAAGCCGAGTGAGCCACAGGCGCCGACGTTGCCGGAAGTGATCCGGCGCGAACAGCCCCGGCTGGACGCCGTAGCACCTCCGCCCCCGCCAGCCCCCGCCGCTGCCTCGGTCACGGTAAAGGCCGGTTCCGTTTTAAACATTCGGCTCGCCGAACGTATTTCGACCGAGACGCATAAGAACGGCGATACCTTCTCGGCCACTCTCGCGCAACCGTTAGTCATCGACGGTATGGTGATTGCCGAACGCAATTCGCGCATTCAGGGCCGGGTAGTGCAATCCGAACGCGCCGGCAAGGTGCAAGGCACGGCGGCGCTGTCGCTCGAACTTACGCAACTCACCACCAGTGACGGCCAGAAGGTGCAAATTCGTACGTCGCCCGTCGTCAAGGAAGGTGAGAATTCGAGGCGCGACGATGCCAAAAAAATAGCCATCGGATCCGCAGTGGGCGCAGCCATAGGCGCAATTGCCGGCGGTGGCAAAGGCGCGGCGATCGGCGCGGGAGCCGGGGCTGGCGCAGGCGCTGGCACGGTCGTCATGACACGCGGCAAAGACGCTGAGCTCGTAGTTGAAACCCGGCTCAGCTTCTCGCTCTGGGAGTCCGTCACGCTAACCGAAAAACTCTCGAACTGAACGTCTCATCCGCTCCAAATACTGGCGCGCCTGCTCGCGAATCGCTGACCCATCTCCCGGGAGCCAAACGCGGGTTGCGATCGCGTCGATACGAATCTCGCGAGCATTCCCCGTCCATCCCTTCGGCCGGCTTTCGAAGATGTCGTGCAACAACGCATGCAGCAGTTCATGCAGGCAGGTATTCACCGACAGGATCGGGATTTTGATGGCCGTGAGCCCAATTCAGCGCAACCATGCAGATATGATGGCCACGATAAATCGGTGTGACGCCATTCAGCGACGCCCGTTGTCCCACTCCATCGGAACCTGATCGGTCACCACGCATGCACTGGAGGGAATTCCCAACCGCCTTCGACTGAGAACACAACGGCGAGGGTCTAGCCGCGTTCTATCATTTCGGACTCAGCCGTCCGCAGCGATCTGACTTATCGCCAGCGCGCCTTCCGCTTCGCCGCGTTCTACAACGGCGACGATCCGCTCGCTCCCAACTACGACAAGAAAATCAAGATCATTCGCAGCCTTCACAACGGCAGCCGAGGGGCGAAGATTTCGGAAGCCTCCGTCTTCGACTGGGGAGGCGAAGCCGAACCCGGATCAGACCGTCATACGCGCTACAAGACTGCCGGTAACATACGGGGCGATCATCCTCTGAACCTTTGCGCCACCACACTCGGGATGACAGCATATTTACTAAGTGGCGAGACGCGGTACCGCGATTGGGTCCTCGGCGCCTGGCGCGATCACATATTATATTGCAGAACAAGGGCAACGTGCCCACTAACATCGGTCTCGACGGAACGATTGGCGGCGAATGGGGCGGTAAGTGGTACGGCGGGACCTTCGGCTGGAATTTCGACGCCACGTCGAATTCGCGGAACTACTACATGCCCGGGGTACTCATCGGTATGGGCAACGCGTTCCTCACGCGCGACGCCACGTTTCTAGATCCGCTACGCCGTCAAATGGAGAATCTCTACGCGGCGAAGAAAGAGGAGAACGGGCGCACACTCCTGCCAAACAAATTCGGCGACAACGGCTGGTGGGCCTACGGAGCCAACTCTCACTTTGATGTCGAGCGAGATCTGTATCCCTGAACCATGGAGCCGAGTTGCTCGAACGTCTCGTGCCCGCCGATCCTTGGATCGCCTATCTCACCGGGAAAGGCCCCGCCTATCCGGAAGAGACACTCCGCCGCTCGCTCTCCGACATACGCCGCCGCGTCCAAGGCTTTCGCAACGACTCGTCGACGCCCGACAGCCGCGCCTCCGATCACGCGCAACGATTCAATCCTGTCGTGACCACGCCGCTGTTGAACCTGATGAACGGAGCTAACGATCCGGGCGCCTCAGGCAACTTACTCCATGCCCGCTCTCGCTATTTCGATCCGGAACATGGGCGCGCCGGCCTCCCGGAGGACGTTGGCGGGTTGGTGGATTCGCTGGAAGACGGCGCAGCTACCGTCACGTTAGTGAATCTCAGTCAAACTGCGGAACGAACCCTGATCGTGCAAACCGGGGCTTACGCCGAGCACACCGCCCTCGAAGTGACCGCTGGCGATAGGACTTACAAGATCTATGCGCCGTTATTCCAACCAGCCCACCCTGACGCTGCCTTGGGACCGGTAATAACGCACTGCGCCTACTTCAGGGCCGTCTTGAAGCCCACCGCAGGCTTAAACGCTTCCAGCGTGTTGTAGACGATCGGGCAATATGTCGCCCGGTCGATCAACTGCCACATCCGCGCGGGAATCGAGCCTTGGCCGCGCACAAGGTGCGGGAAGTTCTCGCACGACGCCGGGCGCGAGTCGTAAATCGTGCAAGTATTTCCATCCAGAAACACACAGCCAGTCTTGTCGTCGCGTTTCAGGATCAATCCCTCCTCGCGGTCTTCCACCGTGTACTGTTTCTTGAAGGCTTCCAGGGACAGCCGGAACTGCTTCGCCAATCGCTCGACGTCACGCTCGATCAATTGCGCCGTCGCCACACGGCAGCAATTGGCGCACGCGGTACAGTCGATCTGCCCTTCGATCTCCTCGGCAATCTTCCGCAACCGCCGCTCCGGCAAGTCGTGAATCTTCATGTGCCGGCGCAGCGCCTCGTTCTCTTTGCGCTTCTTCTCACCCAAGCGTTCTATCTGCACCAGATCAGTGATCACTCTTACAGGCTACAATGTGCCCATGCCTATTTCGACGCGTCGCGATCTTTTCTTTGGCGCAACGGCCACGTGGGCGGCTATGAGTCAGGCGTTACGCGCCTCGCCAGCCGGACCGGGCGCCGCCGGTGAAGACTACTGGAAACTCGTCAAACGCCAGTTCCCGCTGGATGAAAGCTTGCTCTACCTCAATGCGGCAAATGTCTGCCCCGCCTCACGGGGCGTGATGGACCGGCACCAGGAGTACCTCCGCGATTTCCAGGCCAATCCCAGTTTTCAGAACCGCGAAAAGTACGACGCGCTGTCCGAACGAGCCCGCGAAAAGGCTGCGCGGCTGCTTGGCGCCGATAAAGACGAGATCGCCTTCGTGCGCAACACCAGCGAGGGCTCGAACCTCATCGTTCATGGCGTCGACCTCAAAGCAGGCGACGAGATTGTCATTACCGCGCACAATCATCCTTCGAACAATGACTCGTGGAAGGTGCTGGCCAAGCGCCTCGGCCTGGTGATCAAAGAAGTCGCCGTGGCGGTCCCCGCCATTTCCCGGGAGCATCTTTTCGACGGCATCGAAAAAGCCGTGACAGCACGCACGCGCGTCATCGCCATCACGCATTGCACCAGCACCACCGGCATCCTGTATCCGGCGCGCGAGATCGCCGAACTCGCCAAACGCCGCGGTATTTGGATGCACTTGGACGGAGCGCAGACGCTTGCTGCGCTCGAAGTCAACGTGCGGGAAATAGGCTGTGACTCCTACGCCGGTTCGGCGCACAAGTGGATGATGGGCCCGCTCGAAGCCGGTCTCTTGTATGTCCGCGCCGAGCGGATTCCGCAGGTGTGGCCTGCCATCGTCACCGCAGGCTGGTCCGACACGCTCGTGGGTGCCCGCAAGCTGGAGGTGTTCGGCCAGCGCGACAATCCGCGGCTGGTGGCGGTCGAAGCGGCGCTTGATTTCCTGTCGCTGGTAGGAATGCCGCACATCGAAGCCCGCATGCGGGCGCTCGCGTCACGTCTCAAACAGCAGTTGCGGGAGATCCCCGGCGTCGAACTCAAGACTAACGTCGAGCCTGCCCTATCGGGCGGTGTCGTGAAATTCAATCTGAAGAACCTTGAGACCAAACCCGCCTACGACAAGCTCTACGAACGCCACAAACTCGCCATAGCGCAAACCCCCTCGGGCGACGCCAAGGGCCTGCGATTCTCGCCTCACATCTACAACACGATGGAGGAAATGGATCGCGCCGTCGCCGCGGTCCGGGAGATCGCCGGTTGACGCTACCGCCTCTGCTGATCCTGCTACAACAGGACGCTGGCCTGCGACGCTTCCTGGCCAACCCCACCGCTGACCCGCTGACGATCGCAACCGCCATCGGCATCGCGTTTTTCCTCGGCGCGGCGCACGCACTGACGCCGGGTCATGGCAAGACAGTCGTCGCGGCGTACCTGGTTGGCAGCAGAGGGCGAGTCTGGGATGCCGTGTATCTCGGCTCAGTCGTCACGTTTACTCACACTGCCAGCGTGTTCGTGCTGGGCATCGCCACACTCTACGCATCGCAACAATTCGACCCCAATACCGTTTCTCGCTGGCTGGCGCTATTCAGCGGAGCGCTGGTGACCGGAATTGGCCTTTGGCTGCTCATCCAGAGGGCGCGCGGCGAAGGTGGGCATCATCACCATGACGATGACGGCCCGCACGAACCCGGCGTTCATCATCATAGTCACTCCCACTCGCATTCCCATAGCCACTCACACGCCGCGATCGGCCAAGGGAGTCTGTTATCACTCGGGATTTCCGGCGGGCTTGTTCCCTGCCCCGAAGCGCTGATCGTTTTGATTTACGCGGTTTCGATTCAACGCATCGCCTTCGGCCTCGCGTTACTGGCGGCATTCAGCGTGGGTCTCGCGGCGGTGCTCATCGCTATTGGTGTCGCCATGGTCTACGCGGGACCGGCCATGAAGAGAGCCACCGGCGGCGCCTACTGGTTGAAGCATTTGCCCATCGCCAGCGCGCTGGTAGTCACGATCCTAGGTACTGTGATGGTGGCTCAAGCGGCCAAGGCCTGGTAGCGTAATCTGAAATTGAATGGATCGCGTTTATTTTTCCGCATGGCTGCGCGGCTTCACGCAGCACAATATGTTCAACTCGTTTGAGAAGCTCTTGCGCCTGGTTCCGGTTTCACGGCTTAGGCCCGAAGCGGTGTTGACCATTCACGCGGTCAGCTACGCCGAGCCCGCTTTGGACGAACGCCGCTTCGAGGGTAAGCCGGAGCCCGCCGAAATCATCGCACTCTGCCGCGAGTTCGACAATATCGATTGCGCCTACCAGTTTGAAACCTTCTGGGATCTCTGGTCGAAAGACGACACGGGCGAATGGAAGCTAGGCCCGGCCCCGGTTTCGCTCACCTGTTACGCTCCCTTGTTTGAAAGCGACCTTGGCGAGCAGATGCTCATCGACTTCGGGTTAGACGCACGATTCCTCCCCGAAGCTGAAGCCAGAGGCGAGTTGCTGGCGGTGCAATCCAACATCCGAAGCCTGTTGCACTTGACTACCGACGTGGCCAAGAGTGTCCCCATCGAGAAACAAACGCTCTGGTCCGAGTCTGGCGAGAATCTCGCAGCGCGCCTGGAAGAGACTCTAACCGGAATCGTGACACAATAGCAACGTGAAACGCATTCTTGCTGGACTCGCCACCGCAGCACTAGGCTTCGCGGCGCGGCCGCCAACGTTTTCCAGTGACGTCTACCCGATTATCAAGGCCAAGTGCCAGGGCTGTCACCAGCAGGGCGAAGTCGCGCCCATGGCGTTCACAACCTACCAGGACACACGGCCTTGGGCTAACGCTATTCGCGACGCCGTAGTGCGCGGCGCCATGCCGCCCTGGCATGCGGAGGCGAAGGCCAGCGTGGCGTTTCACAATGACCGCTCGCTGAACGCCGCTGAGCGCGAGGTCGTTATCGCCTGGGCCGCATCTGGGCGCCAAGGAAGGCCGGCCGATCGCGTACCCCGCCCCCAGGCGGAATGACTCGGGCTGGAAACTAGGCAAGCCGGATCTCGTGTTCAAGGTTCCTGGCTATCAGGTGCCGGCCAAGGGCGACGTACCTTATACCTTCGTCGCCTTTCCAACCAAGCTGACGCAAGATACGTGGATCCACGCCGCTGAATGGCGGATCGACAAACGTTCGGTAGTTCATCACATGAACGCGTTCGTGCGTCCGCCGGGGTCAAGCTACGTGGAGGGGTACAAGCCGCTGGAGTTTTTCGTTCCCAACCTGACGCAGCGCCGCGTTGGAAGACCTGGTGAAGGCTCCTACGAACGCCGTGAGTTACTGGTCGGTTATGAACCTGGCTACGCGCCCATTCCCTGGGGTCCGTCACAAGGAAAGTTAATCAAGGCAGGCTCCGACATTGTCCTTGAGATCCACTTCAACCCGAATGGCGTCGAAGCCATCGACAATTCGGAACTCGGCATTTACTTCGCCAAGCAAACGCCAGCGGAGCGCGTGATCAGCCTCAGCGTTCAAAACATGAATTTCGTGATCCCGCCAGGCGACGGCAACTTCCGTTCGGACGCCTCAGTAACTTTCGACACTCCCGTGAAGATCGTCTCAGTCCAACCTCACATGCATCTACGCGGCAAAGCCATGCGCATCGAAGCGGCGGTCGCGGGCGGCGGTAGCGTGACTAAGCCGGTGATCGACGTGCCAAGGTACGATTTCATGTGGCAGACCACTTACTTTCTACGTGATCCGATCTCGCTGCCGGCCGGGTCGCGCCTCGATTGCGCCGCCTGGTTCGATAACTCGCCCAACAACAAGTACAACCCCGATCCAAAACTCCCGATATCCTGGGGCGATCAGAGCCGGGACGAGATGCATATCGGCTTTGTCGAAGTGGCTTTTGACGCGCGCGTGGACGCTGACAAGGTTCTGGCGGCTACTTCGCCCCAACCTGTTTCATCACCCGCCGGATCGTTGCGAAAATAGTCTCTTCCACATCCTCGCTGAATTTGCCGGGCTGGCCGTAGTAGATCATGCTGGTCTCGGCCTCGTAGCCGCCTTCGCGCAGCACCCGCAACGACGGGATGTAGCACATCACATCGTTGGAATAGCCCGCCACGATCAGCCGCTCCGCCGGATAATGACGGCCGGCGCGGAGTTGATAGTCGACCACAACTTCACCGCCCAACGCCAATACGGTTAAATCTTTATGAAAGCGAATCGCCTGCACCGGGTACGGCAACTTCCGTATCGGTTGCCCGGCATCGTATTTGGCGAGCATCAGGCGAGCGCGGCGCACACGATAGACATCCGCGTCTTTGACCTCCTCCTCAAACTGGTCACGAGTATGCGGCGCAAAAGCGACATCAACCATCTGAAACGCGGTACGCAGCGGCGCATGGATGGCTTCCAGTTTGCCCGCCAAAGCTTGCGACACGCCGTCGGCTAACTGCTTGCCGTACGCTTCCACGTGTTCCGGTTTCCCGCGGGGATTTGGGTTCTGGTCGGCTCCGCACAATAGTAGAAAAAGCGCCGTCGCGCCGGGAAATCGCGTTTCAATCTCACGTTGCGCCGCGCCGGCGTAATCGCCGTTCAACCGCGTCACGTTGGCGCCTAGGGTTGTGTTGTGGCAGGTGTATCCGAAAAGGATAGCCACGCGGCCGCCGGCCGAGTTTCGAAACTCAACGACGGGAACTTTGTGATCGGCCGGTCCCTGGGGATTGATGCCGATCGCCACGCCCGTCTTGCGGAATTCACGCCGGTTGATGGCGAAAGCCGCTGTGCCTTCGCCATAGCGCAACGTGACCGGCGCCAGTTTTCCCAAGGCGCTAGTGACCACGGTAAAGAGGTCTTCGCTCAGCCGCCGGGAATAGGCTTCAACGGTCTTCAACTGCTCAGGGTCAAGTGGGTACATGGCGCTGAGATTGGGCCACACGACAGGGCCGGCGTGAGTGTGGGAGGAGTTGAACAGTATCTCCGAGCGCCGAAGATTGTGCGTAGCGCCCAGCCGGGCCGACAGTGGATCGGTGATCTGCCGGGGCAAGCCGATGAGATCGGTCGTGACGATCACCACTCGGTTGCCTTTGTTGTCTTCGATTGCTAATGCCTTGGCGTGAAGAGGCGTGTCCACGCCGTCGCTAGGCTTGGTCCGCGCGCCGTAGCCGGACATCCAAATCGATCCCGCAGGCGTAATATCGACGGTCGCGACCCCGGCTTTGAACTCGGGTTTCATGCCGGCATACGCCGCCAGGATCAGTAACTGAGATAAGACTAGCCGTCGCACATTAACCCCAAATCTTGACAGGATCTTGGCCCGGCTTCAGGCCGGTCCAAGTGTCTTCGGCCGTCTTGAACGTCGAATTGAGTTTCGCCAGATAAAACATCGGAATATCCTTGAACTCGACACAGTCCGGATTGGGCTGGTACACCACTGTCGCCAAACCAATTACCTCGGCGCCGTTGGCTTCGCAGAGCGCCTTCAACTCACCCAGCTTGCGGCCGCTGCGAAAAATATCATCCACCAGCAGCACTTTCTCCCCTGGATCCTGATCGAGAAACTGGCGGAAGCGAAGCGGCTCATTTGCGTTCTCGCGCTCGCCCCAATATACCCGCCGCGCGCGCAGAGCCTCGCAAACCCCGAAAGCCACCGGCAGTCCAGCCGGCGCCGGCGCAACGACGCTGAGCTTTGGAATCGCGGTGCGCAGTTCGCTATTCGTCCGCACCAGACGGCTCAACGCCACACTGAGCGTCTTTGAGTGCTGGTAGTTTCGAAAGGCCAGCGCCATCTGCAGGTGTTCGTTCGAGTAGAAGCCATTCTCGTACTCAAAGAATCCCGTGCGGAGCGCGCCGGTTTCCCGCAAAAGCGCCACCACTTCTTCCTGCGTGGGAATCAGTTCCATATGTATACTCCCTAGTTTGCCCCACGCCCCGATAACACGCGCGGGATCGTGCGAAAGATAATCTTCCAGTCGAGCGCCAGCGACCAGTTATCGATGTACTCCATGTCTTTTCGCATCCAGGTTTCAAAGTCTAATGTATCGCGGCCTTCCAGCGCCCACAGACAGGTCAACCCGGGCCGCATCCGTAGACGCCGGCGCTGCCAACGCTCGTAATGCTCAACTTCGGACGGCACGGCGGGCCTGGGGCCAACCAAAGACATGTCGCCGCGCAGGACATTCCAAAGCTGTGGCAATTCGTCGATCGAAAAACGGCGCAGATAGCGGCCGATGCCGGTCAGCCGCGGGTCATTGGCGATTTTGAACGCCACCGCTTTTTCGTTGAGATGAGAAAGCGACTCCTTCATCCCTTCGGCGTTGGCGACCATAGAACGGAATTTGTAAAAGACAAACCGGCGCCCGTTCAAGCCGCAGCGCACTTGACTGAAAATCGCCGGACCCGGAGACGTGGCGCGAATCGTCAGCGCCACCAACCCCAGCACGGGCGAAAGCAACAACAGCCCCGCGGCCGCCAGGCAAACGTCAACGATGCGCTTGGCAAACAACCGGATCTCGTCGTGTGGGGCGGCGGCGAAGGTCAGCAATGGCGCCTGGTCCAACCGGTCGAGATACACCTCGCTATTGACGTGCGGAAAAAAGTCGACGGCCACGCGAGTGCGCACACCGTCTTCGTCGCAGAGCAGAAGCATATCCTCCAGTGCAGCCAAACGCGCGTGTTCCACGGCGAAGATAACTTCGTCTATTACGTGGCTTTCCAGGAGGCGCGACAGCATGGCCGCCAGGAATACGGGTTGGCCGCCAATCCGGTCGGGAACCGGTTCGTCGTCTGAGTCGGAGAGATAGCCCACCATACGAACTCCGTACGCGTGAGACTTTTCAAGCGACTGGGCAATCTTCTGGGCGCGCGGCCCCAGACCCACTAACAGCACAAAGCGTTCGCCGCCGAACTCGCGCCTAATCCAACCGACCAGCGTGCCGGCGTTCAAACGAAACAGGCATAGAAACGACCAGCTAAATACCGCCAGCATTGCAATGAAGCTTCGGCTCAGATCCAGCCGCAACAGAAACTCAATGAGCACCAAGCCAACGATGCCGAAAAAACTCTGCTGAAAACTATCGCGAAGGATTTTGCTTGGGTGCGCCGAATCGAGACGCTCGTAGACCTGCAGCCAGTACCCTATCGCAGGCCACAACAATGCGCACGCCCCGAGGAGAAGACCGTTCACGGCCAGGGGCAGAAAGAACTCTCTCTCGAGTGGAAGCCAGTGGCGAAACTGATAGGCGGCGGCGAAGGCGCACGAAGCCAGCACGACATCGGCTAGCGCAAACAGCAGCACAGCCTTACGGTGATGGCGGCTGAACACGATCGGAAATCAGGATATCACAGGGCGGCCCCCGGCCCGTGCGTCTGGCCCTCACCTATGATGATCAGAGTGCGTCTCTCATTACTCCTTGCGACGGCGTTGGCGTCGGCATTCTCATGCTCCAGGCCGCAACAGCCTTCGGGAACGGCCGCCGCTCCCCCCGGCCCGTATGCAGCCGCCAACTCCTGCGCTGGCTGCCATGCGGCTCAGGCCGGGACCTATGCCCAAACCGGAATGAGCCGCGCCTTTGCACGCGCGACGCCCGCCGTCCTGGATCGTGAAGACTTCATCGTCCGGAACACATTTTTCCACCAGCCCTCCGATCGGCACTATCGCATGATCCGGCGCGGCGATCGATTCTTCCAGCGGCGGCATCAGTTGGGCTTTAAGGGAGCCGAATCAAACGTGATCGAAAAAGAGATTCACTATGTCATCGGCTCGGGCAACCATGCGCGCACCTACCTCCATCGCACGCCTGACAACAGGCTGTTTCAACTTCCGCTGGGTTGGTATCCAGAGGCGGGCGGGCAGTGGGCGATGAACCCCGGCTATGATCGCCCCGATCATTCGGGTTTTCGGCGCGAGATTGGGTTTGGCTGCATGTTCTGCCACAACGGCTATCCGTCAGGCATGGCGGCGGGAGCGGACGCGCAGGAGGCTGCGTCCGTGTATCCAACGGTGCTGCCGGAAGGAATCGATTGTCAGCGGTGCCACGGCCCCGGCGCGGCGCATGTGGAGGCAGCTTCCAAAGGCGACACGAACAAAATCAAATCCACGATCCTTCAGCCCAAATCGCTCGACCGCAATCGCCAACTGGAAGTCTGCCTGCAATGCCATTTGGAGTCGACCAGCTTTTCCCTGCCTCACGCGGCGTTGCGCCTCGGGCGCGGTGTGTTTAGCTATTCGCCCGCCGAACCACTGAGCTCTTACGCCATTCATTTTGACCACGCCTCTGGCTCAGGGCACGAAGGGAAGTTTGAGATTGTCAGTGCGGCCTACCGGCTCCGGCAGTCTCTATGTTTTGCAAAAAGCGAGATGACTTGCACCACGTGCCATCCGGCTCATCATGCACCGCGCGGCGTCGCTGCCACCCAGCATTACAACGGCTCTTGCCGGCAGTGCCACAAAGCGGAGAAGCTGCCGTCCACGCCGGCCCACCGCGGAGCCGCGCCCGATTGCTCCGGTTGCCACATGCCCAAGCGGCGGACCGAAGACGTGGTTCACGCGGTGATGACCGATCACTTCATTCAACGCCGGACGCCAACGGGAGATCTCACCGCTCCAAGAGCCGAGCGCATTGAGACCAGTGGCATCAATTCCTATCGCGGGGAAGTGGCGCTCTACTATCCGCCGTCTCTGCCCAACGAGGCCGATCGTGACCTCTACACCGCACTCGCGCAGGTAGTGCAGAAGAGCAACCTCAAAGCTGGCATCGGTCAACTCGAAACGGCTATAGCCAAACACAACACGGCAGGACAACCCTTCGTTCCCCACTTAGCGGCCGCGCTGCTGTCCGACGGGCAGACCGGAAAAGCGCGGGCGATCTTCATGCGAATACTCGAGCGGAGCCCACGCGATACCGGGGCGCTTCGAGGTCTCGCCGATACGGAGACCGCGCCCGAGCGATCGTTGGAAGTCCTCCGGCGTTTACTCGCCGAACAACCGGGCGACGCAGCCGCGCTCTATCAAATGGCGCGCTTCACGCGGCAGATATCGGATGCGGCCAAGGCAGTGGGGGCAGCCCCGGAATCGCCCGATGCCCTCAACCTGCTCGGCTCGCTGCACAAGGACGTTGGACAGACCGCGGACGCCGACCGGTTGTTCCGCGAAGCCATTCGCCATCAACCCGACCTTGCGCCGCTCCATGAGAATCTGGCCGGAGTCCTTGGAGCGGAGGGCCGTTTTGACGAGGCGCTTTTCGAATTCGACGCCGCCGTACGGCTCGACCCTCAATCGGCGGGAGCCCGGTTTGGCAAGGCTGCGGCGTTGGCGGCGCTAGCACGCTTCACCGAAGCGCAGTCTGAAGGCCAGACTGCCGTGAAGTTGTCCCCGAACCATGCTGCGGCGTGGGAGTTACTCGGGAATCTCGCTGCCCGGCAAGCCCGTTGGGCTGAGGCCTCGGGGCATTTTCAAAAAGCGCTCGCCGCGCAGCCGGGGTTGGCGCGGGCCGAACTCGGGCTTGGAACCGTGCTGGCGGCCCAACGCGATCTGGCGGGGGCTCGCCAACATCTGGAGCGCACCGCCGCAGCCGCCGATCCCGCCGTCAGGCAAGAGGCGCTGGAGCTGCTGAGAGAGATTGCAGGAAGGCGGTAAATGATTCGCTCGTCACAGCCGCGAGTAAATCGGCTTCAACGCCGGATAAATTTCGGTGAATAGTCGATACCGCTCGCGGTAAGCTTCCATCGAACCGCTCCCCGGTTGCAGGCTTTCAGTCTCTCGGATCGTCGCCCGGCACGCTTCCGGAACCGAAGCGAAAGTCCCGGTGCCCGTCATCGCCAGCAACGCCGCCCCGAAGGCTGAGCCTTCCTGCGTAGCCAGTGTCGACACTCGCCGGCCAAAGACATCGGCCAGCATTTGCCGCCAGAACGGACTGTGGGCGCCTCCGCCCGACAGCCGCACTGAAGCGATGCCCGCACCCAGAGAATCGATGATGCCAAGACAATCCATCTGCGAGAACGATACGCCCTCAATCACGGCGCGAATCATATCGGCGCGGCGATGGCTTGCAGTCAATCCAACCCAAGCCGCTCGGGCCGTTGCATCAAGATGCGGCGTACGCTCACCCATTAGATATGGCAGCCAGAATAGTCCTTGCGCACCTAGAGGAGAGGTAGCGGCTTCGGCCGTTAATTGGTCGTACGCAACACCGGGCGCCAGTTGATTGCGGAACCACTGCAAGCTCAAGCCCGCCCCTTGCGTCACGCCCATGACATGCCACTTACCGGGCACGGCATGACAAAAGGTATGGACGCGGCCTCGGGCGTCGTAAGCCGGCGTGTCCTGATGAGCAAAGACCACACCCGAAGTTCCCAGCGTGCATGAGGCAATGCCAGTCTCAACAATGCCATTCCCTACCGCACTGGCAGCCTGATCGCCCCCACCGCCGACCACTGGCGTTCCCGCCTTCAATCCCGTGGCCAACGCTCCCGCCGCCGAAATCGCGCCGGTTACTTCCTGCGATTCAAACACTTTGGGAAGGATGCCCTTATCCAGGCCCAATTTCTCCATCAGCGGATGAGACCACTGCCGGCCCACGACATCGAACATCGCCGTGCCCGAAGCATCGCTCACTTCGGTGGCATAATCGCCGGTCAGTTGAAACCGCACGTAGTCCTTGGGCAGCAGGACATGCCGGATCCGGTCAAACTGCGCCGGTTCGTTGTCGCGAACCCAAAGCAACTTGGGCAACGTGAACCCGGTCAGTACCGGATTGGCGGTCCACTCGAGAATCTTGGCTGCGCCCACCGTCTCATTGATCCAATCCACTTGCGTCTGGCTCCGCTGATCGCACCAGATGAGCGCGGGCCGCACCACTTCATTGGCTGCATCCAGCAAACTCAGCCCGTGCATCTGGCCTGACAGCCCCACCGCGCGCACTTGGCCGCCGGTCACACCCGCCTGCGCCAACACGCCACGCACCGCCTGTTGCGTCGCTGCCCACCAATTCTCCGGACGTTGCTCCGCCCATAAAGGCCGGGCCATGATCATCTCTTCATGCGCAGCCGTGAAACCCGCATGCACGGCTCCATGTTCGTCAACCAGCAGCGCCCGGCTGCCACCGGTTCCGATATCGATACCCAACCAATACATCTGGAGGTGTCTCACTTCCCCTGGAAAGGCAGATACGCCGCGCCGTACAGTCCGGCTTCGTTGCCGAGAATCGCTTTTTCGATCCTGGTCTTGGTGTTTCTGTAAGTGAACGATCGCTCTCTCACTTCCTCGAACATGGGCGGCGCAAAAAAGTCCCAGGCCGGAAGCACGCCGCCACTTAAAAGGAACAAAGGGAAATTGAAGATGTTGATCAAAGTAGCCAAACCAAGCCCAAGCGCCCGGCCCATGCTCTCGAAAATTCTTTTGGCGCGCGGCTCACCGCTCAGCGCCAGTTCATACACCTGCCGCGACGTGACATTTTCACCCAGCGCCATCAGGTTCGCCATACTCTCGATCGCCGTGGCTGAGGCGTGTTTTTCAAGACAGCCGCGATTGCCGCACCCGCAC
>JAYUSQ010000128.1:0-20685 GCA_043755595.1 Acidobacteriota bacterium
GCGGATTCGGCGTTCGATGAGGAGCTATACGTCGATCAGGTCCCGAAAATGTTCGAGCAGATCCGCGCCAAGGTCGGCATGGGTCCCAAGCTTTGCCACGACGTTCATTCGCACCTCACCGGCATGAACGCGGCCGAATTCTGCCGCCGCCTGCAACATCTGCAGATGTTTTTTGTCGAAGACGTGCTCGCGCCAGAGCAACTCTCCTGGTACAAAGAACTGCGCCGGCTCACCACCACGCCGCAAGCTGTCGGCGAACTCTTCACCCACCCGTTTGAGTACATGCCGCTGATCAGCGAAAAGCTGATCGACTTTGTCCGCTGCCGTGTCTCGTCGATCGGCGGCATCACGCCGGCGAAAAAAGTGGCGCACATGTGCGAAGCGTTCGGCTGCAGGACCCCGTTTCAAGAGGGCGGCGAGAACGACCCAGTGAATCAAATCGCCGCTTTCCACGTCGACATTTCCAGCCCTGGCTTCGGCATCCAGGAAGAGAACCACTTTCCGCAATCGGTGAAGGACATGATGCCCGGGATGGGCGAGATTCGCCGAGGCTACCTATACGGCAGTGGCAAGCCGGGGCTGGGACTCGACATCGATGAAGCGCTGGCGGCGAAGTTTCCTCTGAAGCCGATCACCGATGGCGAGCCCTATCGTTTGGATCGCGGGCTTGACGGCAGCGTGGTGAAGCCGTAGCGCTGCGGCAGATCCACCGGTTGCAGCGTCTGCTCGAGGGGTTGCACCGGAATCGACTGTCACCTCGCGAGCCCGATTGCGCGCGGCCTGCAACCTGGCAACCAACTTGGGCGAGAAGTCTCTGCCCTCAATTTGTGATTTGACGGCCAGGACGAAATACTTCCCGGGAGCGAGTCCGCGTGAAGTGAAGTCACCACCACCACGGAGGCGTTCGGTATGGCAGTCCATCATGCCCTACCAGAACACGCACGGGCGTTCCTGCGCTCGCACTGCCCACGCGAAGCGGCGCGTGCGTGACGTTCTCGCTGCCGTAGACGATCTCTTTCACGTAAAGGCGATCCTTCAACCCGTTGACCCGGAGGTAATAGGCATCCATCAGGACGTCGCCCAGACTCGATTTGCCTGACGTACCGTCTGGGCGGGTGCCGGCGAATGCGCCAAACGAGCGCGTCATTGAGATCAGCGAGAGGCCCAGTTCGGCGTCAACGGGCTTTTCCGGCGCGGCGCGCTGCCTTCGCTCCGGCTTACTACCCAGGCTCGCCCGAAGCCGAAGGCGCCACGGCGATTACGTTGCGCGGAGGGGAGAAGAAAGAAGGCATCGATCTACGCTTGCCGCGAACTGCGTCGTACTCGAAGCGCTACTGACCACGGCGGCGGGCCGGTCAGCGGCGATGACGCTCCAATTTCATGAAGCGAATCTCACGGTTGGGATGGGGCCTAGCGGTGGAACGACATCGAATCCGCTCACCGGCGAATCGGGTCCCGATGGCCGTGTCAGGATCTGTGATCTTCATCCGGGGCGACTATCGCCTCGCCGCGCTGTCGGGCGACATCAACGCACCGGAGTCATTGGCATCGACCGTTGTGAGCGTCCGCGACCGCGATGTCTTGAACGTCACGCTCCAGCCCGTGCTTCGTATTCCGGTTCCAGTTCGATTTCGTTTGGATGGAGCCCGCTAAAGTGTAACGCCTGGGACTACCGCCACCAACTTTCTTGAAAATACGCCGTACACTTTTTAATAAAAAGTACTTTACACAAAGCTGCCGCCGTTGTAAGCTGGTGCTGTGTTGCACGTGGCAATCATCATGGATGGCAATGGGCGTTGGGCGCAGGCGCGTGGGTTGCCACGCCTCGCCGGACATCGCCAAGGCGTTGAGACTCTACGGCGAATCGTCCGGGCCGCGCCAGGCTTGGCGGTCACCGATCTGACGTTGTACGCGTTCTCTTCTGACAACTGGAAGCGCGAGACGAGCGAGTCAAACGGCATCCTTGGGATGATCGCGGAGTTCGCCTTGAAGGACGCGGCCGAACTGGCGGCAAACCGGACGCGGCTCACCTTCATCGGGCGGCGGGATCGCCTGCCGGGGCTGGTTGCGGCGGCCATGCTCGGCGCCGAGGTCGCGACCGTGGCCGGCAAGCGCATGCATCTGCGGGTAGCCGTTGACTACTCGTCGCGCGATTCCATGCTTGATGCGGCGCAGGCGAAGCCTCGCTCGCGGGAAGAGTTCGATCGTCTGCTGACGGTGCCTCCGGTCGACCTGCTGCTTCGCACCGGCGGCGAGCAGCGTCTGAGCGATTTCCTGCTCTGGGAAAGCGCCTACGCGGAGTTGTCGTTCCTCTCGGCGTTGTGGCCCGACATGTCGACGTCGGACCTGGCCGCAGCCGTCGCCGATTTCCATCGCCGCACCCGCCGCTTCGGGGCCGTGCCCGCCTGAAGCCAGTTGTGCCAAACTAGTGCGTTATGCCGCCGGACGGCTTCAACAAGCGCGAGCTGCGCATTCTCAAACAGCTCAATACTCCCGAAAAGGTCGCGCGTTTTCTAGACGACAAGATCGTCTACAACAAAGAACCCGATGGCATCACTTGCCACTCGGCCCGCAGCGTATTGAAGGAGGGCGTGGCGCATTGCGTCGAAGGCGCTCTCCTGGCTGGCGCCGCGCTTGAGCTCCAAGGGCGCGCGCCTTTGATCTGGGACCTTGAGGCCGTGCGCGACGACGATCATGTGTTGGCGCTCTACCAGGAAAACGGCTGTTGGGGCTCCCTGGCCAAATCGAATTACTCGGGCCTTCGCCATCGCGCTCCTGTGTATCGCACGCTCCGCGAATTGGCCATGTCTTATTTCGAGCACTACTACAACCCGAGGGGAGAGAAGACGCTACGCGGTTACGGCGCACGGCCGGTCTCGTTGCGACGATTCGATCCGACAGTCGACTGGCGCACGAGCCACGACAACGTCTGGGCAGTGCCTGAATATCTCTGTGAGATCGTTCACCGTCCGGTTTTGCCTGAGCCGGCAGCCACGCGGCGCTATCGCATGGACCGGCGTTTATACGATGCCGGTTTTGTCGGCTCTTCGAAGTAACCAGCTATCGCAGATCGGCGACGGCGGAGTGAAACGTCTCTATGATCGTCGTAACATCCGCCTGCATCGCGCTCGGCGGCACTTTGACCAGCAGCCCGTGCGAGGCCAACAACCGGCTTACTGGGAGCGCGCCCACTGTCCGGTGAGCGCGATTCTCAAAGGCCGGATCGGACCGGAGATCTGGCAAAAACGGCCGCGCCGCGATTCCACCTGCGGCCAGCAACTGGAGAAGCCTGTTCCGCGTGAACCGGGCGCTTTCACGGATGGCGATGGGAAGCTCAAGCCAACTCGGCCGTGCAGCACGCAAACTCTCGGGCAAAATAATGTGTTCCGCCAGACCGGCCAAGCCATCGATTAGCGTCATGGCGTTGTTGCTTCGTTCGTCCAGTCGCGCGGCCAGTCCAACCACTTGCGCCGAACCGAGCGCCGCTTGCATTTCGGTCGCGCGCAAATTGTAGCCGGCATGAGTGCGGGCGCCAGCGGATTCGCTTCGGCCCCCGTCGCGGAAAGATTCGGCGATGGAGCGGTATAGCGGCGTCGAGGCCAGAACCGCGCCGCCTTCGCCGGTAGCTAGTTGCCGGCCGTCACGAAAGCTAGCCGTTGCGAATTGGCCGAAGCAGCCGACGGGCCGCCCGCCAAAAGTTGCGCCCACCGCATCGCGGCAATCTTCAATCAGCAGCAGATTGTTGAAAGCGGCGAACATCGTCACCGCGTCCAGGTCAAAAGGATTTCCACATAGGTGCGGGAGAACGATAGCACGGGCGCGCGAGGAGAGCGCGCCCTGTAACTGCCGGACATCGACATTGAATCCAGGCAGTGAGAGATCGACGAAAACCGGCGCCAACTGGTTCTGAGCGATCGCTGCGGTCAGGGACGGAGAACCGGTGGCCAACGTGATGACTTCATCGCCGGCCTTGAGACGCAACTTCCCCATTCTCGGTGAGGTCAAAGCGGAGACAGCCACCAGATTGGCGGATGTGCCGGAATTCACCAGCAGCGCTTCACGCGCGCCGAACAACTGCGTCAGCTTATCCTCGAAACGCTCGGCGTATCGCCCGCCACCCAACTCGGCGTCCAAAAGCGACTCGATCAAAGCCGCCAACCCAGCCGCGTCGCAACGGCCTTCCGCTGGGACGGTCGCGCTGTATTGACGCACCAACGCGAGGATTTCGGTCTTCAATTCGTCGGCCGAAACGGGGCCATTTTCGATGGCGATCGTGGAAGTGGTCATTGAGCTGTCGCCTCAATGCTTCCATCGGAGGGCCAGCCCGCTTTCTTTAGCGCCGATATCGTTGCCATGGGCGCCCTCGCCGCTGAGTTGGTCGGGCAACAGTCGCCTACTCGTTTACTTCTCCAACCGCAAGCCAGCCCAAGAGAACCGCAGGGCTATTGGCCGGGCCAATGAATTGCTTGGCCAATCCGAGGGGCCCGATGGTCGTGGACCTCCGCCTTTGCGACATAGTCGCCGAACTGCGACACTGGCTCCGCCGGCCGCGCTAACTACATGTACATCCCGCCGTTCACGCTTAACACGTGACCGGTGATGTAGCTGGCCTCGTCGCTCGCCAGGAATCGCACGGCGCCCGCAACATCGGCCGCGGACCCGAGCCGCTTCAAGGGAATCTTCGCCATGATGCCGTCGCGAACTTCCTGTGACAGCACGGAGGTCATGTCGGTTTCGATGAAGCCGGGGGTGACCGCGTTCACGGTGATATTGCGCGCGCCCATCTCCTGCGCGAGCGACTTGGTCAGTCCGATCAGCCCTGCCTTCGAAGCCGCATAGTTGGCCTGGCCCGCGTTGCCCGACTCCCCGACCACCGACGAAATGTTGATGATGCGTCCCCACCGCTCACGCATCATGCCCTGCAAAACCTGCTGGCAGCACAGGAAAGAGCCAGTGAGGTTGGTCTGCAACACGGCGTCCCAATCGTCTTTCTTCATGCGTAGCGCCAGCGTGTCACGCGTGATGCCGGCGTTGTTCACCAGAATCGTGACCGCGCCGAAGTCCTTGGCGGTCCGCGCGAAAGCTTCCTTGATTGAGTCCGGCTGGCTCATGTCCATCTCGACCACGAATGAGCCTGGCGCCAGCGCCGCCGTCTCTTCCAGCTTCACGCGATCTCGCGCGGCCAGCACGACGCGCGCACCGGCTTTGGCCAATTCCAACGCACACGCCCGGCCAATCCCGCGGCTGGCCCCCGAAACAAAAGCGACCCGATTCGTCATCATCAATCAATATGGCATATCGACGGGCATTACTGGGGTTGTGGCATCATTGAATCGAGGTCCGAATTCGGTCCTATGAAGGCTTTCGAGGTAATTCAGGCACATAAGCGCCGTCAGGTAGCAAGGCTCCTATCTCTCGTCGTATGCGTGGCTGTGTGGAGTAACCTTATTTTCGAAGTTAGCACGACGAGCGACTACTGGTGGCTCTTGGCGCTGATTGGGGTCTTCGTTTTCTACCTGTCGGTAATGATTAGCGAGATAAGTAGCGCGCGTCCCGCCGCCCTCGATTCGCCGGCACACCAGGTATCAGCCATCGCCTCCCCGAATGTGCCGAGCGAGTCGCTGCTCGAAGAACGATTTCTGTTGATCACAACGAAGGCTCGAGGGGAACTTGGCGCCGAGCAGGCATTGCGGCTTCAGGATCTGATCGGCAGTTGCACGAAATTGGGCTGCGCCAAGCTGACGAATTTGATCAGTCGTACCAGCAGACCCCTGCCGGAAAATTAGATGCCAGCCTTAGTCGACTCGAAGACTACATCGCGACTCTCAAGACTCGCGCCGGTTAGATGCCTTTGTTCGCTCGCCGCCTTCCACATCCAGGCCCATTCGCGGACTGTCGGCGCTATAAGCCCCGCCTGCGAGAAGACTTCAGGTTTCAATGCGCTTACTGCAACATCTCAGAGGGCTATCGCAGAGGTAGCGAGATTTTTGGCGTCGATCACTTTCGCCCCAAGGCGACTTTCCCTGAGCTCGCAGAAGTCTACACGAACCTCTACTACTACTGCTGCGCGAATTGCAACTCGACGAAAGGCTCACGTTATCCAGACGAGCGTCTGCTCAATGCTGGCATCGGCTATCTGGACCCTTGCGCGGCCGATCCGTTTGACAGCGATTTCTGGGAGGAGTCAAACGGACTCCTTTCCGGGCTTTCCCCTTCGGGCCGATTCACCATTGAAACGATCGATCTGAACCGGGTGGAGTGTCAACGCTTTCGGTTCCGTCGGCGCCAACTGCGCGAACGCATACTTCGATTACGTTCGGAACTCGCCACCGCAATGGATCCATTCGAAACCGGCTGGCGGCTCGCCGCGGATGCACTGGCCGCTGCGGAAGCAAATTGGGAAGAGTGTTTCGGCGTTTATCCCCAAATGCGCGAAGACGGGCGGTAGGGTTGCCGGTCAGAAAATGTATCAGGCGGCGCCAAGGTCATCCCGAACCACCTGGTGAATCCAAGGGCACACCGTGACGGGGGGTGGCCGAATCCTCTCACGCAGCCCCAGCGCTCTCGCTCCAACCATTGATGCCGGACCAACCCCGCCGCCTAAGACCGGCTCACCAAGCACCGCAGGAGAAAGTCATCGGCAACCGGTTCATTTCGGATGGCCTGCCAACTCTCGAATGCATCGGCGATCATTGCCAGGTCCAAAACTTCAGCCCGAGACCACTTTTTGAGGTAGTCGTAGTCGGCCAGATGCCGCCGCTCTTGCAAAAGAACGAACGCGGCCGCCACTTTTTTGAGATCGCCGGCTACGCGTCGATCCAGGCCGGTAAAAGCTTCGCCCCGGATCTTTCTGGCCGCTTCTTTCATGCGGCCGTGGTCGCAACCGCGAGCAAGCCGAGCCCGGTTCGTCCCGCCCCATTTGGCTACGACTTCACCAACCAGAAGATGAAACAGAGCGTAGTAGGCAGCGGATATTGCCCGGCGCAAACTGGCCTGCTTGGGCTTCCTGGACTCTTTGCGCGCCAGATGATAGGCCTGCTCCAGCAGATCGGAGGCCACTGCCACGGCTCAGTCCCAGGATTCTTCCTGCAGCTCCGCCTGCTCCGTCACGGTTCTGAAGCTGGTATAGGTTAGGAAGCCGCGATCCTCCAATTTCAGTTTGCTCTCGATACGCTTTCTGACTTTCGTGGCAATTTCGTGCAGCCGTTTTTCGGCTACCTCGTCCGATAACAGGACGCGAAAATAGACGGCCGCGTCTCCGCTCCAGTCCGAATCGGCGTTGTAGCGAATTCTAACCACGTCCGGGCGGAATTCTCGCGCCACCGCTGTTACGCTTTTGGCGATTTCCGCTGGCTTGAAAATACCCGCTGGGGCTTGCATCTCTGGTCTCCTCAAATTCAGCGTACCGCAAGTATCGGACTGAAGGCCGCCGCAGACTCACTGCCGGCTGGAGGCAGGGGGCGCCTAGCCAGAACTCCAAAAAACAAAACCCGCCCCGTTTGTTTGTCATCATAGAACCATATGGCATTCCGCGACCTCCGGGAGTTCATCGCCGCCCTCGAAAAAGCGGGTGAGCTCAAGCGCATTCCCTTCGAAGTAGACCCGGTGCTTGAGATCACCGAGTTTGCCGATCGTTCGGTAAAAACCGGCGGTCCCGCCTTGCTCTTTGAAAAGCCGAAGGGCTCGAATATCCCAGTGCTCATCAATGCCTTCGCCAGCATGAAGCGCATGGAGATCGCCCTCGGCGTCGGAGCGGTCGACGAGATTGCCGCCCGCATCACTGAGTACCTCCAGTTAAAGGTGCCCGACGGCATCATGGGCAAGCTCAAGATGTTGCCGATGCTCGGCGAGATTGGCTCGTTTTTCCCCAAGATCGTGGGCGACGGCCCTTGCCAGGAAGTCGTCAAGAAAGACAATTTCTCGCTCAACGATTTTCCCGTCCTGCAATGTTGGCCCGACGACGGCGGCCGCTACATCACGCTGCCCATGGTCTTCTCGAAAAACCCCGAAACCGGCAAGCGCAACTGCGGCTGCTACCGGATTCAGATTTTCGACGAGCGCACCACCGGCATGCACTGGCAGACCCACAAACAGGGAGCCGATCATTACCGCCGTTTGAAAGCCGAAGGCAAAGCGCGGCGCATGGAAGCGGCCGTCGCGATTGGCGCGGATCCCGCTACCATGTACTCCGCGATTTTGCCCCTACCGCCGGATCTCGACGAAATGATGATCGCAGGCTTCATTCGCTCCAAGCCGGTGGAGATGGTGAAGTGCAAGACCGTGGATATCGAAGTGCCCGCGCAGGCTGAGATCGTGCTGGAAGGCTATCTTGAATTAGGCGAACTCCGCACCGAAGGGCCGTTCGGCGATCACACCGGTTTCTATTCGCTGGCCGATGAATACCCGGTATTCCACGTCACCTGCATCACGCACCGCAAAAATCCCGTGTACGCGACCACCATCGTCGGCCCGCCGCCCATGGAAGATTTCTACATGGGCAAGGCGATCGAACGGATTTTCCTGCCGCTCATGCGCTTGAATCTGCCCGAAGTCCGCGACATCAACATGCCCGCCGAAGGCATCTTCCACAACCTCATCATCGTCTCGATCCGCAAGACTTATCCTGGCCACGCGCGCAAAGTGATGCATGGCATTTGGGGCACGGGCCAGGCGATGTTTTCCAAATGCATCTTAGTGGTGGACGAAGATGTGAACGTCCAGAACGTCAGCGAAGTGGCATGGAAGGCGCTCAACAACATCGACCCCGAGCGCGACATCGAATTCGTCCACGGCCCGGTCGACTCGCTCGATCACGCCAGCCGCCTGCCGAACTACGGCTCAAAGATGGGGATCGACGCGACCAAGAAGTGGCCCGCCGAAGGGTTCACCCGCCCATGGCCCGACGTGCTGAAGATGCGGCCCGACGTCAAAGCGCGCGTCGAAGAGTTATGGCGCAAAGCGGGATTATGACGGCCGTGCCGTCCTTTGGTAGACTAGAGGTGTAATAGTTGTCTTCCACCTGCGGTGCTCATAGCTCAGCCTGGTAGAGCTCCAGATTGTGATTCTGGCCGTCGAGGGTTCGAATCCCTCTGGGCACCCCAACCTTCACCCCGGCAAGAACTCCGATTCAAACGCATTAAGCCGCAACAAAGTCGCGTCGCGTAGCGCATCGGCTTTCGGCGCGAACCGGGACCAGGCGCCTGGCGGCAATTGCTGCCTGAGCCAATCCAGGTCCCACGCGTCGGTGCATTCGCCCAACGAAAATCCGATGCGGTCTGACAGACTGCAAGCGACGATGGCCAGCCGGGGCAATGTGAAAGGCCCGGTGCGCGGGCTCGCCCCCAGGCAAAGCAGCTCTCGCAAAAGCGACGGCAATCCCCATTTTTCCGCCAATAGGGCACCTGCATCCCGATGGTTGATGCCCACCAGCCGGTCTTCACAATTGAGCAGTTCCTTGGTCGAAGCCGGTGCGGCGGCCAGCACTTTGCCGTACTCGGCTGGGCATGCGGCAACCAGCGCTAAACGGCCGAGATCATGCATCAATCCTGCCGTATAGGCGTCGCTGCGCTCGATATGGCAGTCGTCGGCAAGAGCCTCCGCCAATAAAGCCGCCGCCAGGTTGTGGCGCCAACACAGACGCAGGATTCCCACTGGCTTCGCCCCACGCACGAAATCGCGCATGGCCACCGTTAACACCAGATTGCGCAATCGATCCATGCCCAGCACCGAGATGGCATGCATGATGCTCACCACTTCATAGCGCAAGCCCATCATGGCGGAGTTGGCCAGACGCAGCACTTCGCCCGCAAAGACAGCGTCGCTGCGAACCAGATGCGATGCTTCCAAAACGGTGAAGTTGGGCCGGGCGAGCAGCACCATCAGTTTGCGCGCAACGGCTGGAAACGGAGGTAGCGTGACAAGCCGATCCACAGGTAGGCTTTGTGGCATCTTCTTTCCTGCCAATCGTATCGGTCAGGTTCCAGCTTGCATGAGCCAATCAGATCTTGGTGACGGCTAATTGAACGCGAAGCTTTTGGAATACGTCTGTGGCGGAGATCGCCAGCATGGCCGCCGATTGCGTCGGCTCACGCCGGTAGCTGGTTTCTGCGTCCGCCGCGCGGAGCGTCACGATTGACCCACCGTAGGGGCCGTTACGCCCGGGATCGGTTGGTCCAAAAATCGCTACGCCAGGTTTAGCCAGTGCGGCTGCCAAGTGGAGCGGGCCGCTATCGACCCCCACAATTGCGGCCGCCCGCCGGGTTGCGTCGATCAATCCGGCGATGCCGGAAACGTGGGCCGCGCCCGCGATAGGGACTCCCGGTGGCACATTCAACACCAGCGGCACACCCAACTCCCGGTCGAGCAGCGCCGCCAATTCGGTGTACCTTTCAATCGGCCATTGTTTCGACGTCCACCCGGCCAGCGGGCTGGCCAGCACGAATTGGCCGCCAGGCAAGTCTCCTTCCGGCATTCCAGCCGGGAGTGGGAAGGCCACTTCGCGCTGCCTTGCGCCCGCAGCTCGCACAAGCTCCAAATGTTGCTCAACGATGTGTAGGTTGGCCGGTGTCGCGGCGGTGTCCGTGTAGAAAAACTTCGCGGCCGATTCCCGTGTCTCGCGCCTTCCCCATCGTTTCACTGGCCCGGCCAGTCGCATCGCCGCAGCGGATTTAATCAGCCCTTGAAAATCGATCCCGAGATCAAATCCCGGCGCTCGCAGGCTACGAACTGAACGCCACATGCCTGCCAGGCCGCCCATCCGGTCAAACTCGGCGATTTCATCGACCACGCCGCTGCCATCCAGTAACGGACGCCAGCGCGGTTCGATCAGCCACGTGAGATGGGCGCTTGGGAAACTGCGCCGGAGCGTCGCGGCCGCAGGCAGGGTATGGATGATGTCACCCATCGCGCCCAGCCGCACAATCAGGACCCTATCGGTCACGGCTTTCGGTTGGCCCAGCGGCGGCGTGGCGTTGGAATACGTGCCTCGTCAAGGCATCGCGCCGGGCCAAGTCGGCGCTTCTTTCGTCGATGTGCGGGGCTGGCGCCAAGGCATCGCTCCCCGGCATCACGGCAGCGACAGAGGAAAGGGACGCCGCCAGTTCCGCCCGTGCCTCCATTGGCAACAACGGCGCCGGCGGGTCAAAGAGCAGCACCACAACACGGCTTCCGCCCGCGGCTATTTCTTGAATCCGCCGGGCATGTGCGGCGGTGAGCGGATCGAGATACATGGCCACAAAAACGGCGTCGCCAAACTCGTTGGCCCGAGCGGCGGGAATGATCTTGATGCGCGTGTCGAGCTTCACTGCTCCAGCAAGTCTAGCGCGGTCCGGGCCACCTCGGCGGCGCTGACCGCTTTCATGCAGCGATGATCGATCGGGCACTCGCGCCGCAAACAGGGATGCGGATACGGACTGCAGTCGACGGCATGGCGGACTACGCGCGCCAGCGGCCCTGTCGGACCGGTGCCCACATGGTTGGTGGCTCCGAATACGGCGACCGTAGGAATCCCCAACGCCGAGGCAATATGCATTGAGCCCGAATCGTTGGTCAGAAACACCCGGCAAGCCGCAGCCATATCGATGTATTCCGCCAGTTTGGTCCGCCCCGCAAAGTTGTGGGCGGGCAGGCCCCGCGCCGCAATCGTCTTCGTTACTTGCTCGCACAGATCGCGTTCGTCCGGGGTGCCGAAAACTGCCGCGGCCGACGGCCCCAACTCTCCGGCCAAGGTGACCGCGCTTTCCGCAAAACGTTCCGGCAACCAGCGCTTGGCTCCACCGTAGGCCGCGCCGGGACTCAATCCGATCACGGCCGCATCATTCGTCAACCCAGCCGACGCCAAGCGAGTCTTGCCACTGGCCCGAGCCGCCTCAATACCCTCCATCCGGATCACCATTTCGCCGGACGGCAATTCCCCGCCGAGCCCGGCCCGGCGCAAAAGCTCCAGGTAGTAGTAACTCTCGTGTTGCGGAGTCTCGCCACCGCGAGGCGGAGCGATCGCTTGCGTCAGGAGCATGCCACGGGCGTCGCGCTCATACCCAATGCGAGTAGGAATGCCCGCCGCGCGGAAGAGAGCCGCCGACTCAAACGAATTGGTCAGGAGAATGGCCGCATCGAATTCCGCGCCGGCTAGAGTGCGCGCCTGCTTCCACTTCTTGCCCCAGTCGCGCGCGCCCCTCGCGCCTTCGAGCAGAATAATCTCGTCAGCCCACCTTTCGCGTGCGTAGAGTCCGGCGACACCCGGCATAGCCAGCACCGCCAAATGAACATCGGGCAACTCGGCGCGCAGCCGGCGGAGCGCGGGCAAAGACATCACCGCATCACCTACCCAGTTGGTTGCGCGCACGATCACGCGCCTCCAGTCCGGACGGGATCGGCTAGATGACAGTCTTCTCCTGCGCTTTCTGCGGGGGATCTGTTTTGGGAGGTACGTCCGATTTTTCGACGTTCGCGCCCGCCGCCGCTTGTTGCTGTTTGATTCTCCAGGATGGCACGAACTCCGACTGACGGCGCCGGAAGCTCACGAAGTTGTACCGGCAAACCGCGCATCGGTGTGCTTTGCCGCCAAAATTAAGCAAAGCCTGTTGCCACCGTGGCGGATAGTAATACTTCTCTTCCCAATCGGTCAGATCGGTTCTCATGCAACGGGGACACTTGGCGTACCGCCCGCCTGGAACCAGGACGCCTTCCCGGAATCGGTGGTCGCAATCCCGGCATCGAACCGGACAGTAACCCACAACCGATAAAAGGATCTCCCACAACGATTTGCGATGAGCAAACCGAATGTTTTTTGATCCGCAACTTGGGCAGGCTAAGGGCATCGACGGTATCCGGAACGGCTTCTATCGAATTCTTGGACGCTCAATTGTAGTCTAAACCAATTGTGTTACTCAATTGTAAAACGTCAGTTGCCGCTCGCTGGTCCTACCCTCGCCGCAGTCTTGGCTGTCTCCACGTAAGCGGCGAGGTAAGCGGAAAATGCGGATTGGAGCTTTTGCCGCACCGGGTCGACTCTGTTTATCGCACGGCCCCCGATCGCTTCGACAGCCAGCAGCTCACGCGTCGTCGACGTGATGAAAACGCTCGACGCGCCATAAAGATCCTCCAAGGTGAGGTCGCGCTCGCCGGTTGTCACTCCGTCCACTGTGAGGTCCTCAAGGACGATTGATCGCGTTATTCCCGGTAAACAACCCGACGAAAGAGGGGGCGTCCATACTCTGCCGTTTTTCATTACCGCGAAAATATTCGCGGAGGTGCATTCGCTCACCTTGCCGTGCTCATTCAGCAGCACCACCTCGTCGCATCCTTCGCTTTTGGCGCGTTCAAGCCAGGTCAGATTCTGCGCCCAGGAAGTGATCTTCACCCCCGAAAACCGGTTGGCCCCGTGCCGCGCATTTTCTTCAACCGACAGCTTTACTGAATTGCCCCAAGCGTGCAAGCCTGTTGTGAAGGCAATCACCTCGAAGTCGCGCTCAATGCCTGCGCCTTCAAACATGCCGCCCCGGTTCCGCACCACCGCGACGCGCAAGGTGCCCTCATAGGCGCGATTCGCCTCGACCAGCGCGAGCAAGTCCTGCCGGAATGCCTCATGGTCCGCCGGCATCGGTACACGCATCAACTCAGCGTCCTTGCACATCCTCGCCCAATGCCGGTCAAAGGCGAATAACACGCCACCGGCTATCCGGAGCGTTGAAAAAACACCCCAGCCATTCATAAAACCAACCTGCCCGGGCGACAACGTCTTTTCCGAAGTGATGGCGAGGCGGCCATTGTGAAGCAACAAGGAGTGCATGGCCCCTCCATTTTAGCGATGATGAGAAGTTGCCGATGACTCTGTCCGCCGTGAGCCCATCCCTAGCCGATCAAGCCCCGGCTTTTGCCGCGCGGTTTCGCACGGCCCGGCCGTTCCCGCATCTGGTGATCGACGAGTTTCTCGAAGGCGGCTTGTGCCGCAAACTGCAACGTCAGTTTCCCGAGTTCGACCCTGGGCAGGCCCGCAACGAGATCGGCGAGATCGGTCGCAAGGCGGCTTTTTCGAATCTGGCCGCGCTCGGTTCGGCCTACGCCGACTTCGATCGATTGCTCCAATCGGCTGAATTCCTGGAGTTGATAGCGCGGCTCACCGGCATCCCATCGCTGCAGTACGATCCTGAATACATCGGCGGCGGCGCGCATCTCAATCTCAATGGGCAGGACCTTGATCAACACGTCGATTTTAACTACCACCCGCGCACTGGGGCTCATCGGCGCCTGAATCTGCTCCTGTATCTGAACGACGAATGGCGCGAAGAGTGGGGCGGGTGCCTGGAACTGCAATCGAATCCGCGCGGCCCCAAAGAGCGGAATGAAGTCGTGCGCGTCGTGCCGCGCGCCAATCGCTGCGTGATCTTTGAGACATCGGAGCGAAGTTGGCATGGCTTCTCCCGGATCGAGATGCCGGAGAAGGAAGCGGCGATCGGCAGGCGGTCAGTCGCGGTCTATTTTTACACGAAAGAGCGGCCTTCGAGCGAGGCCGCGCCGTCGCATGGCACGGTCTATGTGCCACCGGCGCTGCCTGAGCATTTTGAGGTTGGCCGTACCTTGTCGGCGGACGATGTTGAGGAGTTACAGATCTTACTGAAGCGCCGGGATACGCAGATTGAGTATCTGTATCACCGCGAGCTGGAATTTTCGCGGATATTGCATTCTCCGACGCATAGGTTGGCGGCTATGTTGACGGCGCCGTTGCGATGGCTGCGCGGACGGGGAAGGTAGCGGGGCAAGGCTGCACGGGCAGCCCTTACTAGTCAAACGCCCGGGATCACGTTATCCCGCAATTCGACCAACCAGTGATCATCCAACCCGGCGGCCTATCGATAACAAATGCCAGACCACGGTCACTCACGAAGTTCCTCGAGGCAAGGGTAGAGCATTTTCATTTGGCACTGCTTTGCCGCTCCTGTCCTCCGTGACGCCTATCAAATGGATTCATGCGGCGCACGCGACGGTTTGCCGACTAACTAACTAACTAGCTAGCTAACTAGCTAACTAGCTAACTAGCTAACTCAACGTGGATCCACCTCCCAGGATCGGAGTCCCGAGAAGTTTCGGGAAAACTTCGCGCCCCTGTTTCGTTGACAGAAACCTTCAGGACCGGCGGGGCGCGGTAGTCCCGTTCAGACTGGATATCAACTCCCTATTGTCTTGGTTCCCTAGCGATGGGCTGTCTTAGCGCTTCGTCGGCAACAGTCGAAGTACGTCGTTGCATCCAACTGTTGCCCGTAGCAATCGGTCGTTGTCGACTTCACGTATGTGCGCGATTTCGTTGCGCACGGGCACGACATGGGTAATCGCCTCTTGCAGGATCCGCTTCGCATCGTCGCGGCCCCCAAGTTTAACCCGGGCTTCGGCCCAGACTTCAGATCGAAACAGTAGAACAGGCAACTGACTCAAGTACAGATAATCGACGACACTCAGCGGCTCGGCACCGGCTGGGCGGGAACGGAGCGCTCGCGAAAGCACTTCACGTTCGCGCTCGGGTAGAGATTCTTCGATCTTCTTCGCGGCGGCCTCGCCAAACCTCTCAGAATATACTTCGCGCACCATTCTGCGAAGACCGCGCTCAGTCTGTCCAATTAGCTGCCAGACCGCTTCAGCGCCGGGCAGGAACCATGGCGGCGTCAGCGGCGGCTCTTGCGTTTCTCCTCCCAGCATTCTGAAGGCGACGTGAATGATATCGGCCATCCTGGCTCGCCGCTGGCGAAGGAATTCGTCGTAGTCCATTGACTCCCAACCCGGGGGCAGCGCATGCTCTGCGCACATTCGTCCCCATCGGCTGTCATCAATTCCTAGTTTCTCGCGGAGCCGGGGCACGTACTCAGCGGGGCTGCGGCTACCGATTACGGCGTTCTCGTACCAGCCGGCGTCCGCCAGGTTAGCGACCTGATGGGTCCACCGGCGATCGGCTATTTCTCTCTGGGCCAGCCAAGCGATTGGGTACAGATGATGAGCCTCGCTTGCCGAGCGGCCGCCGTCCGCCGGCGGGTCCAGTAGGTTCCTCAGCAACTTCTCCGAGAACAGGGCCCGAGCATTGATGACCACTTGCGCGGCTCTGAATGCGAGGGCGGATGGCGCGCGCGTCTTTTGCGTGTCGAGCGCAGAAACCAACACTTGTCGCCAATAGTCCCCCGTGATGGTTTCAGCTAAAGCGTCGTCCAGCGCCATCACGAACTCGTTCGGATCGGCACTTTGAAGCCTGATTACACGAGCCAGGTCATTCTCAAACGCACTCTCCGAGGAGGTCGAATAACGAGCAGTCAAAAGCGTCCCGAAAATCCACCGGGTCATCACTCCATCCAGTCTGGGCTTCGGAACCCCTGCCGTGGAACCACGAACGTAGAAAGCATAGGCGTTCACGACCGCATTCTTCGATGGAATTAGAGCCGGAGTGACAAAACCTGCATGCTGGACGCATAGAAGAAAATCCCTCCAGGGCGTGGGGTCCAGGCACCGATCCGCCGCTTCCTCCAGTTGATCTAGCCTGGACGAGCGGCTTGAAACGTCTCTATCCCCAGTTGATGGATCGATGCCGCGCAGGAAACGGTATATCGCTGACATGCGAGCGCGGCCGAAAGCTACCGCGCAAGCCCCTCGTAGTAATTGTTGTGAATCAAGCTGAATGATCGTCCCTTGAGACATTGATCGTGCGCGATCCTCAATCCGGTCCCTCAGCCGGGGCAGGAATACGGATAGGAGCGTCAGGACAAAGTCGGCTTGGCCAAGCCGTGTTCCCTGATTATTTATGCGTACGAAAATCTCCGCCACATCCTCCTCTGTTATCTCCTGGCTGGCCGTCGTTTTCCGTATCTCGACGGTAGGAAAGACGTATTCGTTGATGGTATACGCCCTATCCAGATTGTGCTCGACGGCGTCCTGGTACTCCTGATCAACAACCCTGCCTTTGTCTTCGAGGGCCGCCTTCAAGTCGCGCTTGATCTGCGGTTTTGAACGCTTTCCGCTCCACAACTCGGTCACGTTCGGGATAAACTCCGGATCGTTCCGAATAGCCGCGTCGGCCACTTCGAAACGACCGTCGCGAGGCCGGAATGCGATAGTAATGTTCCGAGGCGCTCCGTCCTTTCCGATCACCTCGACACCCCGCATCACGGCGTAGAGGGACGTCAAGCGCTGCTGGCCATCGATTACCAAGGTGGTCGCCCTCAGGCCGGACTTATCGGAACCAATCTCCCGGGTTTCCTTCTCGGTTGCGACATGCCAGAAAACCAACGTACCCACCGGAAACCCTATAAAGAGGGAGTCGAGGAGGTTGCGCACCTTGGTGTCCTCCCAAACAAATGGCCTCTGGAGGTCCGGCAGCGCGACGATTCCGCGTTCGATGTCGCTCATTAGCGAAGCGATCGATTGTTGGCCATACCCGAAAATCGGTGCCCTGCCGCGCGTCTTGGGCACCCGCGACTCCAACGGTTCTTCGTCCGTTGACGCGCCGGTATCGGACTCTGAACCGGCCTCCTCCGGCGTGGGTTTGGGCTGGGGCAGTTCGCGGCCCACAATACTCGCGACATAAGCGACGGCTTCGGGGCAGTGGTCTTCGAGACTGACGTGACTCTTCACGCGCGCCATCGCCAAGTCAACGAAGCTATTGAATGGATCCCGCAACTGCTCTAAGGCTTGCCCCGCATGATCGCTGGGAAACGCCAGCAAGATTCCGTCAGCCACACTTCTGAAATTGAAATCTTCGTCCGCTCTGGTGTCCGCGCCAATTGACTTCCTTACGTCGGCGTCGATCGGTCCGAGCACACTGGCCCGCATGGTTATCGGCGTGATTTCACAAGCGAGGAGGCGCCCAGCCATCAGACGAAGTCCCTGGTCTGTGACCTTGAGGCACCAGGAATCTGCCTTTTCTTCGTCAGCGTTTTCGATGGCGTAGGCGAAGAACTCGAGCACCGCGCGGCGATGTTCGTTTTGGGGAAGCAGTAGCTCTATGATCTCCCGAACTCGCTTTTCTACACCGATCCTGTGACGCCATTTGCCTGCGGATTCATCGAAAACCGCTGCCGAATCGTCATCGGTGTCTGCATTTCCCGGACGGGCTTTCCGAAAGTCGGCTAATTCGGGGAATCGGCTTGTCAGGTAGCCAATGTCGATAGAGGTGGGTTGACTCGCAAGAGTGTCTCGCCCGCGTTCCGTAATCTGGTATTTACCCGGCCCGACCGACTGCAACACGCCGGCTTTCCTCAGATATGTGGTCGTCCACGCAACCCGATTGTAGATTCGCGTCTGGCCGCTCTTGAGAACTTCCCCACGATCTGCCTCCGACAGTTGGAACTCCTGGGACATCCTCTCGACTGTCTCGGCGAGCGAGTGCTTTTGCCCGTCAGCGGAAAGCTTCAGGACCGGAAGCATCAGGGTTTGAAAGTCGGGCACGGCCATACACGAGAGAATATCACCGTCGGCTAGGGCAGCTTCCGCCCCCTGTCAGGCAGCCTTCAGGGATCACGCTTCTGCAAGCGACGTCGGGGTATTTTTTGGCCTTTGCAGCGATCCACCCGCCGTTGCCAATTCATCCATCAATAGACTTCCGTAAGGGTAGTTAAGCCTCGCTCTCGGTCACTTACTTTCCTTCCACCCGTACGCTGCCATCATCACCTGGAACAACCCGGTGTTATCCATATAGCCATGTATGCGCGACGACCCCGGCCCTTGCCCCGCTACCAATACCTCTTCGCCTGTGTGTTTGCCGTTCACCTGAACGCTGAACTTGCCGGTCTCACTCTCCTGCCGCGTGACGGGCAGATTAAGCGCGGTGCCTTTCGTCCCGCTGATCAAGCGCAAGTCGAACGAATGATCCGCAGTAAAAAGCAACAACGTCTTTCCCATATCCCGCCGCTCCGCCGTCGCGCGAATGACTTTGTCGAAGGCCACGACGCGATCCAGTCCGGCTTTCGGATCGCTGGTGTGCGCATCCCATTCCACCATCAGAAAATAGCCTTTCGGGTTGCGCGACAAAACCGCGATCGTCGATTGCAAAGCCGCGGCCAGATCGTACGCACCGGAGTCGAAGACGGCTACCAGCCGCTTGGTCCCCGCGTCGACGCCCGCAGGGGCGCCCTCCACCCGGTATCCCTTTTGACCCGCTTCGGCAAAGAAATCAAACCCCGCAGCAGCCGCCGCTTTGTCGGTTGCCGGCCGGCCCGCGCCAATCAGAATATCCACGCCATCGCCGAATCGCGGCTTGAGAAACGCGCGTAGAATCGTCGCCGTGGCCGCGCGATCGTTCGATTGCGCGTAACAGGCCGCAGGTGTCGCGTCGAAGAAAGCCATGTTCGTGATCACGCCGGTCGACAGCCCCCGCTCTTCGGCGTATTCGAGAATCGTCTTCAGCGGCGCTCCATCCTTCTTTCCTCGCACCGCGTCCGGTCCTTGCGACACCACGCCGTTTTGCGTCTTGCGGCCGGTGACGATAGCCGTCATGCCCGCAGCCGAATCGGTCACCCAAGCCGAAGCCGTCGACGTATCGGAGAGCCCGATATGCGGCATCGACTGCACGAACAGCTTGCGGGTCGCGCCATGGCCGTGAACGCTGGCCGCGTGTAACGTGGAAGTCCCTCCCGCGTCGGCCAGGAAAAGAATTACGTTCTTCGCGCGGGGTTCGGCCGTGGCGAGAATTATGAAAACATTGAAACAAATGGCTATTTTGAAGAGCATTGCTCTCGCCATTATGCCCGATGCTATCCTGAACTTTCCACCTCATGCTACGTTTTGAAACCGCCGGGGAGAGCCATGGCCAATGCCTAGTGGCCACGTTGACCGGAATGCCGGCGGGGATTCCCGTCTCGGTCGAATACGTCGACCACGAGCTTTGGCGCCGCCAGCAGGGCTTTGGTCGCGGCGGACGGATGAAGATCGAAACAGACAAAGTCCAAATTGTTTCGGGCGTCCGGCACTCGCAAACCATCGGCGCGCCGATCGCGATGCTGATCGAAAACAAAGACTGGAAGAATTGGACCGAAGTTCTGCCGGTGGAAGACTACGAAGGAAGCGGCGAGAAAAAGAAGAAGCTGACGCGCCCTCGTCCGGGCCATGCGGATTTGGCTGGCTGCATCAAATACGACTATCAGGACGCGCGGTATGTCTTGGAACGCGCCAGCGCTCGCGAGACGACTGCGCGCGTGGCGATTGGCGCCGTCGCCAAACAACTGCTGTCGCAGTTCGGCATCGAGGTTTTGAGCCATGTCATTGCCGTCGGTTCGGCGCGGCTCGAACGGCAGGCCTCCTGGGAAGAAATTGTCGCCGTCAACCAAAAGAAAGAAGTGCTGCTCGGCTGCGTCGACGAAGAAGCCGAGCAAAGGATGAAGGCGTTGGTGGACGAAGCATATCGCACGGGCGATACGATCGGCGGCGTCTTTGAAGTGGTGGCGCACGGTCTGCCGATCGGCCTTGGCTCGCATGTCACGTGGGACTCGCGGCTCGACGGACGATTAGCGCAAGCCATCGTGTCGATGCAAGCGGTGAAGGGCGTCGAGATCGGGTTCGCCTCCGAAGGCGCGGCCAGCTTCGGTTCCAAGGTGCAGGATACGATTCACTACGACAAGGAAGGCCGTCGTTTCACCCGGGGAGCCAATCGCGCCGGCGGGCTGGAAGGCGGCATGACCAACGGCCAGGACCTCCTGGTGCGCGGTTTGTTGAAGC
>JAYUSQ010000129.1:0-53248 GCA_043755595.1 Acidobacteriota bacterium
TCCCGATCCCTTCCTCGACCCTGAAACGCGCGCCGCCCTCAAGACCCTCGCCATCTACGCCTCGCGCCACGACCGCGCCTTTCGAAACTCGTCCAAGGAGCTGAAAGCCCTCCAGAACGAACGCGCCACGCGCACTAACTTCGCTGGAGGTGAGGACGACGCTGAGCCCTCGCCTCTCGTCGACACCTCGCGCGTCCGCCGCACTCTGTTGGCTGAGGTCAACACTAAAACCGCCATCAACAAAGCGAGTTTCGAGGCCGCTATTCAACAGATTGACCAGGGCTCGCCAGCCGCGCCCGTCTCCTACTTCCGGTATGATCTGGCGCCGGGCTCAACCGCCGTTATTCAAAACGCCGTCTGACTACGGCAGCCGGTAACCCGTGCGCGCGCGAACCTCTGCCTTGGCAAAACGTTTCCTCGCCTCGGGCGAAAGCTCCACGCGAATCCGCCGCGCCGCGCCCGCCTGGCCCTCCGGCGCTCGATAGTGCAGGCTATAGCGCAGGCGAATCCGCAGCATCATTTCGCGAAAAGCTTCCCCGGTGCTTTCCGCTTTCAGGACCTCGCCGCCGGTTTCACGCGCAAGTTTGAACACGTCCGAAGGCGTGAAGTCCGGATTCTGATACACGCCCTTCTTGGCGGCATCGGGAGCCTTTGCGTTCGGCGTGACGATCGCATTCAGCACCGTATCGGAATCCAATAGCGCTCCCAGCGTTTGCTCGTCGTTGGTCTGGTAGTTGAGGCCTTCGTTGTCGGTCAGAATCACGATCGCTCGCCGGCCCGGCTGGTTACCGGCTTTCTCGCGGATGAAGCGGGCCGCTTCGATCACCGAAGGATTGATGTTGGTCCCCGCGCCTACTTGCTTGGCCGCGCGGCCCTGCCCGATCACCGGCGCCGCGTCCTGCGTCTGAGCCGTGAAGTCCAGCGCGACATGAGTCAGCCGGCCAAAGAAGATCACGCTCACGCGATCCGCGGGCCCCAATGTGCGCAAAGCCTGGCGCGCGGCGGACGCCATTTCGTCCAGCCGCTTATGCATGGAACCGGACACGTCCAGCAACAGCACGATCCACAATGGCTCGGCTTCGCGCCCGAAATATTCGATCGGCTGAATCCGGTCCTCGTCGAAGACTTGGAAGTCGTCTTTGGTCAGTCCTTCGATGGCGCGCTTGCCCTGTACCACCTGGGCGTCCACGCGCACCAGCGCAACGCCCGAACGAAACACGGCGTCGCCCGATTCAGGAGCCGCCGCTTGCTGTGCGAGGGCTAGGGCGGCGAAGATGAGAGATACAACTGCACTGGCAACAGCCTTCATGACCAATATTATCGTCGGTACCGCGGGACACATCGATCACGGCAAAACCGCCTTGGTCCGCGCTCTCACCGGCATCGAGACAGACCGCTGGGAAGAGGAAAAGCGGCGCGGGATTTCGATCGACCTCGGCTTCGCGCATCTCGAACTCGGCGGCGTGCGGCTCGGCTTCATCGACGTGCCGGGGCACGAACGTTTCGTTCGAAACATGTTGGCGGGCGCGGGTGGTATCGACATGGTGTTGTTCGTGGTGGGAGCGGACGAGTCGATCAAGCCGCAAACGCGTGAGCACTTCGACATTTGCCGATTGCTCGGCATCCGGCGCGGCATCGTCGTGCTGACGAAGGCGGACTTGGTGGACCGCGAGATACTCGACCTCGTTCGTCTGGAAGTGGAAGAGTTCGTCGCCGGGTCATTCCTCGAAGGCGCGCCTGTCGTCGCCGTGAGTTCGCGCACGGGTGAAGGGATTGAGGAGTTGAAGAAGGTGCTGGCTTCGGCAGCCAAAGCGGTCACAGTCAAGAGCGGCGCGGGTCATCTTCGCTTGCCGATCGATCGCGCGTTTGCGATGAAGGGCTTCGGCACCGTCGTCACGGGCACGCTAATCTCAGGTTCGCTCGCCCTTGAACAGGAAGTGGAGATCGCCGAGCGCGGCTTGCGGCTGCGAGTGCGTGGCCTGCAGGTTCACGGCGCTGCCGCTAAACGCGCGTTCGCCGGTCAGCGCACTGCCGTGAATCTGGCTGCCATCGAAGCGGTTGAGCTCGGGCGCGGGATGACGTTGATTGAGCCTAACCGTCTCCGCACGGTTTCGCGGCTCGATTGTGAAGTCGAACTACTGGCTTCGGCGAAGCCGCTCAAGCATCGCGCGCCGGTTCACTTCCACGCCTGGACCGCCGAGACCGAAGCCGAGGTGCGATTGCTGGGCGACAAGACCGTGCTGGAGCCAGGCGGACGCGCCTTGGCGCGGCTCGAATTGAAAGAGCCGGTGCTGATGCTTCCTGGTGACCGCTTCATCATTCGTCAGTTCTCGCCTGTCGTCACCATCGGCGGCGGCCGCGTGATCGCGTTGCCTACAGAGCGGCGAAAGCTGCGCCGCGCGGATCTGGCCAGGCGCCTCGCGGAGCTGGCCACGGCCTTGCCGGCGAGGCGTCTGGAAATCGCCGTGAGCGACGCGCCGTTTGGCCTCGATATTCACGGCGCAATTCGAGACAGCGGTCTAACCGAAGCGGAAATCGACGCTGCCGTCGCCGCTTCCGCCGGGCGTTTGATGGCTCTCACTTCGCCGATGAAATGGCTGATGGACGGAGCGTGGTTCAAGGCGAGCCTCGATCGAATGCACGCCAAGGTCGCCGCATACCATCGCGAGCAGCCGTTGCAACCGGGCCTCGCCAAGGAATTGTTCCGCACGCAAGCGCTGGCCGGCGCACCGGATTTTGTTTTGGAAGCGCTCCTGAAGGCGTCACCGACCGTGTTGGCCGAAGGTGAGACCCTGCGCTTGAAGAGCCATCGCCTGAATCTCAAACAGGACGAAGAAGAGGCCTTCAACCGGATCGTGGGAGCGTTCGAACGCGCGGGCCTCGCCGTACCCTCGACCGCAGAAGTGCTGACTGCCAGCGGCGTCGACCCTGTGCGCGCCCGCAATCTACTCCAGATTCTCTTCCGCCAGAAACGGCTGATCCGGATCGGCGACGATCTCGTCTATCACCCCTCGGCCATCGACGCTCTCAAGGCAATCCTCGCAGCCCACAAAGGCGAGACCTTCGGAGTGCCCGCGTTCAAAGACTGGACGGGAGTCAGCCGCAAGTACGCCATCCCGCTGCTTGAGTTTCTGGATCGCGAACGAGTCACGCGCCGCGAAGGCGACGCGCGGGTGGTGCTGTAATGGCTGAGTTATACTCTGCGGTAGAGGCCTGCCGGATGGATACTCTAACGCCGCTTGAGCGAAGCGAGCGCATGGCGCTTGTGCGATCGAAAGACACAGCGCCTGAGATGACCGTTCGCAGGCTTGTGCATTCGTTGGGGTATCGCTACAGGTTACACGTAAAGGATCTTCCAGGTAGCCCGGACATCGTTTTTCCAGCCAGGAACCGCATCGTCTTCGTTCATGGATGTTTTTGGCACCGGCATTGCAATTGCCCCAATTCACGCTGGCCGAAGTCCCGACTGGCGTTTTGGGGGCCGAAGCTTGAGGCGAATCGGAAGCGGGACCGCAGGAACCTCGCAACTCTGCGCCTCATGGGCTGGCAATGTTTAGTGGTTTGGGAATGTCAGCTGAAAGAAAAAGGGAAGTTGACCGAAAAGATTCGTAGATTCATGGAGAGCGAAAAGTGAGGTCCGTCGAACTGTTCACCGGCGCAGGTGGCTTGGCTCTTGGACTTGAGAATGCCGGATTCCGTCATGACACCGTGATTGAGAGGAATCGCTACTGTTGCGACACGATCCGAGAGAATATGTCTCGTGGCTTTCGAGCTCTCTCGGGATGGCGACTCTATCCAGGGGACGTACGGGAATTCGACTATTCCGGGATTGCCTCAGGGGTTGATCTGTTAGCCGGCGGCCCGCCCTGCCAGCCGTTTTCGATCGGCGGGAAGCATCAGGCGTTTAATGATGAGCGGGATATGTTTCCTCAGGTCGTCAGAGCAGTCCGCGAACTTCGCCCGCGCGCGATTCTCGTCGAAAACGTCAAGGGGCTTACACGCAAAACGTTCGCCGACTACTTTAGCTATATCACGCTCCAATTGAGCCACCCGGAGGTTGTCCGCAAGACCGGCGAGAACTGGCCTGAACATCGAGCGCGGCTGGAGCGATATCACACCCGCGGCAGTTGGTCGGGCCTGGAGTATAATGTCGTGCCGCGACTTCTCAATGCCGCAAACTATGGCGTTCCGCAGAAAAGGGAGCGCGTCTTCTTTGTCGGATTTCGGTCCGATCTTGGAATTGAGTGGTCTTTCCCAGATGAGACCCATGCACAGGATGCCTTGATAGCGGACCAATGGGTAACTGGCGACTATTGGGACCGGCATATGGTATCCGCAAGACGCCGCCCGAAGCCCCCTGCCAGGATCGAAGCAAAGATCCGAGACTTGAAATCCGGTTGCGCGAGAAGCCTATTTGATGCGCCGATGCTGCCGTGGCGAACGGTCAGAGATGCCATCGCCGATCTTCCAGACCCGGAACGAACCGGTCGTTCAGATGAATTCAATCATTCCCTTAACCCAGGGGCAAGGTCGTATCCTGGGCATACCGGCAGCCCCCTTGACGAACCCGCGAAGACACTCAAAGCAGGGGACCACGGGGTGCCGGGCGGTGAGAACTGTTTGTTGCGGCCAGACGGATCGCTACGATACTTCACTGTGCGCGAAGCCGCGCGCCTTCAGACATTTCCCGACGATTATGTTTTTCATGGAGTTTGGACCGAGACCATGCGGCAGTTGGGAAATGCTGTGCCAGTTCTGCTTGGTCAGATCGTCGCGAAGCAAGTTGGACAAAGGTTAGACTCACTGCGATAATCTCGGCTGGTGATACCCTACAATCCGCTGGACAAGAGCAATCTTGGAGTGAGCGTGCGCAACGCGCTATTACTTCAGCCTATCCATGAATTAACTGGCTTGCTCACAGGTCAGGTCAATCGGTTTCCCGGTGCTGGCATTTACGCGCTCTACTATTCGGGCAACTTCGCTCCTTACCTTCCCATAGCGAGGTTGAACCGGCAGGGTAAGTTCGATGCGCCCATCTATGTGGGAAGGGCCGTTCCCAAAGAATCGCGAAAGGGAGCAACGGTAGAATCGGAGAGGCCGTCAACGGCGCTTTACGATAGGCTGCGGATCCACGCTGAAGGTCTGCGAGCTGCCGAGAATATCGAGGCGGGCGATTTTCGCTTTCGCTATCTGGTCGTGGACGATGTCTGGATTCCTCTCGGCGAAACCTACATGATCAACCGATTTCGGCCGCTCTGGAATTACGTTGTTACCGGCTTCGGAATCAAGACTCCGGGACAAGGACGCAAAGGCCAGGTCGCGTCCCTTTGGGATACCTTTCATCCAGGCCGGTCGTTCGTGAAGGGATTGGAGCTACCAGCCAATCCCCGCACGACTCAAGACATTGCCCGTGACGTCGCCCAATTTCTGACCCTTCCCGACGAGGCGAAGGCCGCCCTGGTTATAACCGAAGAAGCCGAATAGCACGTTACCCGTTCACCTTCTGTGCGAAAACCTCGCGAACCTTAGCCAACAGCGCATTCAACGTGAACGGCTTCTGCAGGAAGCCCGCTCCCGGCGGCAATTGCGACGGGTCAAAACCCGACAAGCCAGTGTATCCCGAGATGAACAGCACCTTCGTCTTTGGCCGACTCTTCAGCAACTCCTGCGCCAGATCGAATCCGCCCATCTCCGGCATCACCACGTCGGTCAACAGCATGTCGATCACGCCTGGGCGCTCACGCGCAATTTCTAGAGCCTGCCTTCCGTTGGAAGCCTCGATCACGTCATAGTTCTGCCGGCTAAGGATCCGTCGAATGAGGCCGCGGATTCCGGCCTCGTCCTCAACCACCAGAATGGTCTCGGCTCGGGGGAGTTGCTCGGCCGCGGCAGGGCTGGGAGGCTCCACTACAGCCGGAGTCTCGACAGCCGGCGCGGCAGGCAAAGCATCCGCTCCGCGCGGCAACAGCATCGTGAAACAGGTGCCGCGATCGAATTCACTGGTCACGAACAGATCGCCACCCATTTCGCGAATGGATTTGTAGATCGCGGCCAGATTCTGACGAGGCGCTTCGTCGCCGGTCGGAGGCTCGAAGAGCCGCTGCACCAGGTCGGGATGAATGGCATGGCCCGTGTCGCGCACGGCGATCTGCAGATACCGGCCCGGCGCCAGACCGGCGCGGCCACCGGCCAGCGGATCGGCGGCCACCGCAGTGCTGGTCTCGACCGAAAGCACGCCTTCGCCTCTCATCGCTTCGGCGCTACGGTGCGCGAAAGTGCGCAGGGCGTTCAGGACTATCGCCGGGTCCGCTATCGCCATCGCCGACGGAACGCCGGGATTGATGATCAGGCGGATCGCCGAAGGCAGCAAGTGGCGGAGTTCATCGCGATGCTCACCGATCAATGTGTCCAGCGCCACGTTGCTGGGCTCAGGGCTTGGATGCTTGATAAACGTGCTGAGCTGCTTCATGAAAGAGTTCAGACGGTCCCCCGCCGTCAGAATCTCCTGAGCATTGGAACGAAGCGGATTGTCTGGAGTCAGCGCGTGAAGCAACTCCTCACCGTGACCGCCGAGAATAGTCAGCAGGTTGTTGCACTCGTGGGCGACGTGCCCGGCCAGCCGCGTCAGAGCATCGATCTTCTGAGCTTGCGCCGCCGAATCCTCGCGCTGCCGCAGGTGGGTAACTTCGCTGGTCGCTCCCTCAAGATGTGCGATGGCGCCCGAATCGTCGCGAACCGTTCGGATCACGTCACGGAGCCACAGCGTGCGCGTGGGATCTGTCGTGATGGCTCGATACTCGATCGAGTGAAGCGGAGCGCCAGCCAGAGCCTGCTCATAGAAGGACTTCACTAGCGGGAGGTGCCCTGAAGTAATCCGGCCAGACCAGAAATCGGCGCCTGCCGTCCAAGCGTCTTTGGGAAGATGTGCATCGAGGCCGGCTGGGATTTCGACGCTCTCAAAACGCAATCCGGCCGCATCGGCTCGCCAGAATACGCAATCCGTCATGAACGCCGCAACGGGCGATTTGGCCGGCTCGTGAACCGTTGGCGCTTCCATCGGACTGAGCTTCGCCATGATCATCGCGGACGCTGCCGCCATCGCGGGCGTGGGTACGGGCGGCAATACTTCTGGAACCGGAGCAGCCGCAATCTCATGAGCCGGCGCGGGAAGCTGACCGGCCACCATATCGGTGACATCTTCCAGCGTCACCAGGATCTCGGCGGCGCCGTCGTCGTCCCAGTCGCGGAACGGCTGGAGTGAAAGCAAGACCGCGCGCTTGCCCTTCGCCGTATCGGTATCGTGGCTGAGGATCGTCCGCGTGCTGTGCGTTTCCAGCGCTTCCCGTACACGGTCCCTTAGACTGGGGATCCCGAATAGGTCGTCGAGACGGCGTTGACCGGCGGTTTCACGGTCAAGCCCCATCAGCCGCCGGAACGCGCGATTGGTCATCGTCACGTCCAAGGCCGGAGTAACCAGCGCGACGCCGACCGGCAGCATCGCCATCATTTCCTGGAAATAACGGCGTTCGGCCTCCACCAGCGACAAAAGGCGTGCTACGTCTCGCGGCTTCCAGTAATCGAATTCGACACGATCCATGCGGCTTCTTACTCCGTTTTGCGAGGCATGGGATTTCGACGGTCCACCGTCAAACCCAATTAACTGCCTATGGCAGTTTTACGGTTTTGGACGGACGCGGCAAGGTACTTTCTTACAGAAGGCTCAGAGTACTTGGGTCCCGTGCGGGTGGCTCAGACAGCCTAAGGCCCAGGGCAGTACTTTCCACAAGATGCCCGCCGTCCCGCACGAAATCGGCTTGCGCATGGCGGGCGATGGGCGCGTTGATCTCTTGAATCGCGTCGGTCACCAGATGGACCTCGCAGCCAAACCGCAATAGGCCCTTGGCCGCATGATGCACGGCGACCTCGGCGGCAACGCCATAAACAAAACAGCGCGGCGCGCCCAACCCGGTCAGTAATCGAAGCAGATTCCGGTTCCGAAAGCAGTCCACGGCGGTCTTCTCAAGCAACACCTGGCTGATACGATCCAGACTCGGAATGACGGCCGCGCCTTCGGGCAGAGTAATTCTCGGGACCAGGAGAGTCGATTCAGGCTTGCGTTGGGCCGCCGTTCCGCGAATGCAATGGGCGGCGTACTCGGTGAACTCGCTGTCGTTTTCCGGATGCGCGTCCACGGTCGAGACAACCAAACCGCCAGTGGCCTCGGCCAGGGCATTCAATCGCGCGATCAATGGGATCAGACGCGCGGCCCCAGGCACATACAATGAGCCCGCGGGGAATACGAAGTCGATCTGCGTATCGACATCGAAGAACAGCGTGCGCGCCATTCCCCATAGAGTACCAGCGCCCATGTATAATTCATCCGTTCTCTATGAAGCTCTTGCCGATCACGCTACTCGCCGCGGCCTTGATGGCCGAGGTCAAATTCCCATCCGCCTATCCACCGGCGAACGATGTCGCGCTGGACAATCTCGTCGCGGTTCCAATGCGCGACGGCGTCAAGCTGTACGCCGACGTGTACCGGCCCGCTGCGCCGGGCAAGTATCCGGTAATCGTCTGCCGCACTCCTTACTCAACCGAACGATACCCCAGCGCGTATGAAGCCGCGGTCTTCTTCTCCCAACGCGGCTTTGTGTTCGTCTATCAGGATGTGCGAGGGCGGCATGAGTCGGAGGGCAAATGGGAGCCGTTCCGGAATGACATCGAAGACGGCTTCGACACGGTGGAGTGGGCGGCGGCTCAACCGTGGTCGAACGGCAAAGTAGGCATGGAAGGCGGTTCGTATTTGGGTCACGTGCAGTGGCGCGCGGCGATGGCGAAGCCGCCGCATCTGGTCACGATCTTCCCGTCAGTGGCCGCGACCAGCCTTTATCACGACTGGATCACGTTGAACGGGGGCTGGCGCCTGTCGTTCAACTTCGGCTGGGGCCCGGTGCGGCAGGAGTCGCGCATCATGCAGAATACCGGCATGCATGCCATGGCCGGCGGGCCCGATGCGCTGGATTTCGCGGGACTGCAACGGCATCTTCCGCTGAACGACATGCAACGTTTAGCCGGACGCAACGCCCAGTTCTACAAAGACTGGATCGCCCATCCGGACTATGACGACTACTGGAAGAAGCTCAATGTCGAGGAAGTGATGGACCAAATCGCCGTGCCCGCGCATACCTTTGGCGGCTGGTTCGATATCTTCAGCCAAGGCACGCTACGCGGCTACTCGCTCATCAGCAAGAAGGGCGCGACCGAGGCCGCGCGCAAGCAGAGCAACATGGTGATTGGACCTTGGGGGCATGGGTCGTCGCAGAAGTTCGGCGATCTCGACTTCGGCGCGCACGCACATGTCAATCAGTTGGCACTTGAATTGCGCTGGTTCGATTTTCATCTAAAAGGCCTGCCGAACGGGCTTGACCGTGAGCCGCCAGTCAAGATCTACGTGATGGGGCGCAACGAGTGGGTGGCGGAAAACGAGTACCCGCTAGCGCGCACGGCGTACACGAAAATGTTCCTGCACAACAATGGAAAGCTGGCATGGAATCCGCCGGCGGGCGGCGCTAAACCAGACACCTATCGCTACGATCCCGACAACCCCGTGCCGAGTCTCGGAGGCAACAATTGCTGTGGCACGCCCACTCCAGCCGGGCCTAAAGATCAAACCGCGTTGAATGCGCGCGGCGATATTCTCCACTACACTTCCGATTTCCTGACCGAACCACTGCAGGTAACCGGGCCAGTCAAACTCGTGCTGCACGCAGCCAGTGACGCGCGCGACACGGACTTCGTCGCCAAACTGATCGATGTCTTTCCGGACGGCCGCGCGTTGAATATGTGCGAAGGGATCGTGCGCGCCCGCTATCGCGAAGGCGCGCAGGCCGCGAAGTTACTTGAGCCGGGCAAGGTGTATGAGTTCACCGTGGACATGGTCGGGACGGCGGTGGAGTTCCAGCGCGGCCATCGGATTCGGGTCGATGTCACCAGCAGCCACTTCCCGCAATTCGACCGAAATCCAAACACTGGCGAGCCCTTCGGTACAAGCTCGGCAGTGAAGATCGCACGGCAGACCGTGCATCATTCACAGGCGTATCCTTCGCATCTGGTGCTGCCGGTGATTCCGGCGCGGAAGGTACAATAGACGCATGAGCGCGGCTGCAATTCCGAGGTTATCTGTCGAAGAGTATTTTGCTCTGGACCGCGATGCGGAGTTGAAGAGCGAATATCATGATGGCGTTCTATACCCGCTTTGCGCCGTCAGCGTTGAACACGCTAGCCTCGGGGTCATGCTGGCCCTTCGGGTCCAGATACGCTTACTCGGCGGGCTCTGCCGTGCGATGATGGCGCCCCTTCGTGTCCGGGTCAGCCGGACCAAGTACGTCTATCCCGATCTCATGGTTGTGTGCGGCAAACCCATCCTGACCGACGAAAACGCCGACACGATCACCAACCCAAAAGTGGTTATTGAGGTGCTGTCGCCTTCGACTACGGACTACGACTACGGCACCAAATTCGGGTTGTACCGTTCGCTGCCGTCGCTGGAAGAATATGTTCTAGTTGCGCAGGACCGGCAACGTATCGAAGTCTTCCGCCGGATGGATAATCAGGAATGGCGCCTCTCACGCTACGACGGGGCTGAGACGGTTCTGCCGATTGAGTCCTTGAACATTTCGATCCCGTTGGGGGAAATCTACGAGGGGATCGTCGACGACGCCCCTGTGGTGGAAGTCTAAGGTCGCGCCATGAGTGCGGCTGCGATTCCGAGGTTGTCGGTAGAGGAGTATTTCGCTCTCGATGACGAAGCGGAGTTGAAGAGCGACTATCATGAAGGCGTTCTCTACCCGATTTGCTCCGTCAGCGTCGAGCATGGCCGCCTCTGTTTAAGGCTGGGCCGGCGGCTCGAAGAGCGTATTGAAAGCGGCCCCTGCATTCCGATGGTGGCGCCCGTGCGGGTCAGAGTCAGGCGGACTAAGTACGTCTATCCCGATCTCCTTGTTGTGTGCGAAAACCCATCTTGACCCAGGAAAACGCCAACACGATCACCAACCCAAAAACGATTATCGAGGTGCTTTCGCCGGCCACGATGGATTACGACTACGGCACTAAGTTCGAGTTGTATCGCCAACTATCGTCGCTGGAAGAATATGTTCTGGTTGCACAGGACCAGCAACGTATCGAAGTCTTCCGCCGGATGACCAATCAGGAATGGCGCCTCCTCCGCTACGAGGGCGCTGAGACAATTCTCCCGCTTGAGTCCTTGAACATTTCGATCCCATTGCGGGAGATCTATGAAGGCATCGTCGACGACGCTCCGGTTGTAGAAACCTAGGCCAGCGCCGACTTAATCACGTTGCCCGCCACGTCCGTCAGGCGGAAATCGCGGCCCTGGAAGCGGAAGGTCAACTTAGTGTGATCGATCCCAAACATATGCAGGATCGTCGCCTGAATGTCGTGTACATGCATCGGCGTATCGGTGGGGCTAAAGCCCAAATCATCGGTCGCTCCGATCGTCACGCCGGGCTTCAACCCGCCGCCCGCCATGAATAGCGTGTAAGCGTCGATGTGGTGATTACGGCCGATTTTGCCCTTTTCGCGCACCTCGCCCATGGGAGTGCGGCCAAATTCGCCGCTCCAGATCACCAGTGTCCGGTCCAGCAAACCGCGCTGCTTGAGGTCAGTGATCAAGGCCGCCGTCGGCTGATCGATATCGCGCGTCACATCCGCGAGCGGCTTGGTGATGTCGTCGTGGTGATCCCAGTCGGCGTGATAGAGCTGCACGAAACGGGCGCCGCGTTCGACCAAGCGCCGCGCCAGCAGGCAATTGTTCGCGAACGAAGCCTGGCCGGGCTTGGCCCCATACATGTCGAGCGTGGCCTTGGATTCCTTGGAGAAATCGATCAGTTCCGGCCCCGACGTTTGCATCTTAAACGCCATCTCATATTGCGAAATGCGCGTGCCGATCTCCGGGTCTCCCGTTTGCTGAAGCTGCATCGAGTTCAGGTCGCGCAGGACATCGAGCGTTTGGCGCTGCTGCTCGGCAGACACGCCGGCTGGGTTTGAGAGGTCGAGAATCGGATCGCCAGTTGAGCGGAACGGCACGCCTTGATAGGAGGTAGGGAGGAACCCGCTTGCCCACAGCGCTGCGCCGCTGCGAGGTCCCCGCGGACCCGACTGCAACACGACAAATCCGGGTAGATCCTGAGATTGGGCGCCAATCCCGTATGTCACCCATGCTCCGATGCTGGGCCGCCCGGTGCGAACCGAACCCGTGTTCATGAACAGCTTGGCCGGTCCGTGATTGAAGTTATCGGTTGACACGCCCTGGAAGAAGGTCAAGTCGTCGACGACGCCGCTGAGGTGGGGTAGCAGTTCACTCAGCCATTTGCCAGACTGGCCGTGCCGCTTAAACTGGCGCGATTGCCCGAGCAGCTTCGGCGGCTCTTTGGCGAACGAATCCATGAAGGCGAATCGCTTGCCTTTCATCAAGGACTCCGGCGCCACCTGCTGATGATACTTAGTCAGCTCGGGCTTATAGTCGAACAATTCCAACTGGCTTGGGCCGCCGCACTGGAACAGGTAAATAACGTGGTCGATCCGCGAGGGATGATGCAGCGCCTTCATGGCGTTGGCGCTCGTCCCGGCGGCGAAGCCTTCACGCGCCAGCATCGAGGCCAGGGCCATCTTGCCGACACCGATACCGCAATCCTGGAAAAAATGCCGCCGTGTCCGGGCCTGTAAGTAGCGTTCTTCGTGGTTCATTTCGCGGTTACTCCCGGGTCAGAAATTCGTCGAGGTTGAGTAACACGCGAGCCACTGCGGCCCAGGCGCGTTTCTCCGCGGCCGCCGGATCACCTGGCGCCGCCGAATCGCGCTGTGAAGCGACGTAACGCATCAGCCGCTCGGATTCGTCCGCGCGCGGCGTGCGATTCAACGCCAAAAGGAAACCCTGGCGCAGCCGTGTAACATCGTCGGCAGCGGGCCCCGCCTCCTTGCCCAGGCGCTCGCCCATCGCGTCCGCCAACTCCCGCGTGGTTTCGTCATTGAGTTGCGTCAATGCCTGCAAAGGCGTGTTGGAGCGAACCCGGCGCGTACAGGCTACCGTCGCATCGGGCGCGTCGAACACCACCAGACTAGGGTGCGGCGCCGAGCGTTGAAAGAACGTATAGAGGCCCCGGCGGAAGCGGTCTCCGCCAGTGGAAGTCTTCCATTCGCGGCGGACCTGCGTTACCTGATAGACGCCGGCCGGTTGCGGCGGATAGACGCTGGGGCCACCCACCACTGGATGGAGAAGCCCGGAAGCGGACAGCGACACGTCGCGAACAATCTCGGCGTCGAGCCGGAGCCGTTCCTGGCGCGCCAGCAAGTTGTTCGTGGGATCGACCTTGATCGCATCGGGCCGGGCCAAGGACGCCTGGCGATAGGTGGCTGAAGTTACGATCAACCGGTGAACGGCCTTCTGACTCCAACCGCGATCCATGAATTCCACGGCCAGCCAATCGAGCAGCTCCTGGTGCGACGGTTTGTCGCCCTGCGTGCCTAAATCGCTGTCGGTATCCACGATGCCCTTGCCGAAATAGCGCTGCCACATGCGATTCACGGTGACGCGAGCGGTCAGGGGGTTCGCACGATCGACCATCCACTTAGCGAGGTCCACGCGGGTGTGGCCTTTGCCATTGACCGGCGGCGGAAGCGGGTTCAGGACGTCGAGGATGCCCGGCTGAACCGGCGCACCCTTGCGCAGAAAATCCCCGCCCAGATGGATATAGGATTCACGCGGTTGCTCCAGTTCGCGCATGATCAAAGTGCTGGTCACCTTGGGAGCGCGTCCCCGTAACACGCGCAGTACGGCCAAACGTTCCTTGAGCCCGGCGTCCTTCGCTTTCTCTTCTTCGCTCAGGCTGGCGGTGCGATTCCGATACTCGTTCAGTTCGCCTTCCACCAACCGGATGTGTACATCGTTGGCTTGTTTCTTGGCGATGTCGTCCAGCGTGCCGAATTCAAGGAACGGCTTGTTGAACCGGCTGCGGTCCGCCTCCTTGTCCACCTCGTCGATGTTGTTCATGAAGGCGAACAACCGATAGAACTCACGCTGTGAGATCGGATCGAATTTATGATCGTGACATCGCGCGCAGCCTGTTGTGAGACCCAGCAGCACCGCGCCCGTAGTCGCGACACGATCGGCCACCGCTTCCACGCGGTATTGTTCAAAGTCGATGCCGCCTTCGAAATTGGAAGGCGTGTTGCGGTGAAACCCAGTGGCGATTAACTGCTCGGTAGTGGGATTGGGCAGCAGGTCTCCGGCGTATTGATCAATGACAAACTGGCTAAAAGGCTGATCGTCATTCATCGCCTTGATGACCCAGTCGCGATACTTCCACATCTCACGCGGCGCGTCGATCGTATAGCCGTCCGAGTCGGCATATCGCGCCTGATCGAGCCAATGCCGGCCCCAGCGCTCGCCGTAATGCTGCGAAGCGAGCAAGCGATCGACCGCGCGATCATAGGCGTCCGAACGTGTGTCGGCCAGGAATTCAGCCGTCTCTTTGGGAGATGGGGGCAAGCCAGTGAGATCAAGGGCTACGCGGCGGAGCAGGGTGGGTCGCGGGGCTTCCGGCGAGGGCTTCAGCTTGGCCGCGTCGAGCTTGGCGAGGATGAAATGGTCAAGCGGGGTTTTTGCCCAGGCGGGATCGGACACCTTGGGTAGATCCGCTTTTTTGGGAGGCTGGAACGACCAGTGGTCAGCGCCTTTGCGCTTGGACGCCTGCGTCGACGCCGGCATAGGCAGACCGGCGGCAATCCACTTTTCAACCGCAGCCGCCTGCTCTTCGGTCAGTTTACGGCCGGGCGGCATCTTGGGCGCATCGCCGGTTTGGCGGATCGCGGCGAGTAGCAGGCTCGCGGATGGTTGATCCTTATTGATGGCCGCGCCTCGATTGCCGCCGCGAGCGATGGACTGCTGAGTTTCAAGCGACAACCCCGACGTCAGGTTCTTATCGGTGTGGCAAGCGAAGCAGTTGTTTCGCAGAATCGGGCGCACGGTCGATTCATAGAAAGCGGCATCTACCGGCTGCGCCACAGCTACGCCCGCCAGAGATAGCCCGGCTATGATCAGCTTCCGATTCATACTGCCCACTATATTATCCGAACCAGCGCGGCGAGCGTAGAAACATTCCCTGTCGAGCTTTCTTTGCGGATGGCTTGGCGATTGTGCGCTATAGGGGTCAGGGGGCATCGGACAACGGATTTTCGTTCACACTGTCACACTGAGTGTGGACGAAAAATATGCAAGAGCGCACCCCACCCAGTCGCAATCGGAATTGCATCGCCGCTTTGCGTCCAACCTCACGCATAGCGTACAATCCCCGATAATAGTTACAGGAGAACAAAAAGCGATGGCCAATGTCCACGATGTTGCCACCTATATTTTAAAGAAGCATGGAACGATGACGGCCATGAAGCTGCAGAAGCTCGTCTACTACTGCCAAGCGTGGTCGCTGGTATGGGACGAAAAGCCCATATTTCGAGAGAAAATAGTAGCTTGGGCGAACGGCCCCGTTGCTCCTGCGCTGTACACGCTTCATCGCGGAGTATTCAGGCTCAGCAGTTGGCGCCACGGGAACTCGCAAAAACTTGATGGCGACGCCAAGGACACCATCGACGGCGTTCTGAACTTCTATGGCGACAAAACCGCTCAATGGCTGAGCGATCTCACTCATGAGGAGGCACCCTGGCGGGACGCTCGGGCAGGCATCGCACCAGGAGAGGCAGGGAACTCCGAGATCAAGCACTCAGCAATGGCGGAGTATTACGGCAGCCTTAAGCGGTAGGGGCTGTCCCTTGGGCAAGAAGAATCCGTTCGCAAAATATCAGCCCGCGATTCAAAAAGTTCCCAGGATGGAAGCTGATCCGACCAGCTACCACCACCGCAACCCATCATGGCGAATCCACCGGCTAGAGATGGTAGATCCATATGGATGGCACCAGATAAATAGCAAAACGCTCGATTCGATCCGGCAACGACTCGCGAGCTTTGAGAGTATGACATGGGCGGAAGTTCTCGGCTCTAAGCACAACCACAATGTAGACATTGACAGGCTGTGCAAGGCCGCGCGCGAGCGACTGGTTCAATTGAAGCAGCATGACCTTGATGAGTTGCTTTCCCTGAGGCTATCCGGCGCTGAGCGGATATGGGGCATACTCTCCGAAGGCGTACGCACTATTATTTGGTGGGACCCCGACCATAAAATCTGTCCGTCGTTGCTGAAATAGCTGTCGAGTCGTCCGCTACTTGCTCGGGAAGGCATGGCATGCTCGTGGCCGCAGGGCAGACTCAAACTGAACCACTACCCGGCGGTCCGTTCTATCAACCGCGTCACCATGCCCGTAAAGGTTCAGACAGCGGCTATCGTTCCGGGCTTTGCCGGTACCGGCGACCGCTATTCGATCGTCAGCTTCACGGGTTGTTCGATAAACTGCTTCCCGTCCGCCGTCAATATCATCAGGCTGTAGCGCCCTGGCTTGACGCTGCCTGGCACCTTGAACTGAATGGCTTCGCTGGACTGTTTCACCATCTCCATTTTTAGGTCGTCTTTGCCATTGGTCAAGTAGATATCCTTCACGGTATCTTTGGCCAGATTTTCGCCAGCGACCGCGTACTCAGCGGCAGGCTTGCCGGTGTCCGGCGTTACGGTCGCCACCCGGGGCGACTTCGTCTGCGCGATCAATGCTGCCGAGACAACGAAGAGGATGACGGCCACGAAAAGGTTTTTCATTCAGGATTCTCCGCAACGATCCTGTTCCTATTTACGCCGGAATGCAACCGGGGGTGGGGCCGGGCATCCGCCACGCCTTGTTTCAGACTTTCTGTCGAGCACCGCTCCGCTTACTCGCGCGGCTCAGTCCGAGCGGCAACGGCTAGCGCCGAGAGCGTCGAAACATTCCACGCTTGTCCGGTACGAACGCGCGACCCGGCACGGGTGAGCAGGGCCGGGATATCCTCGCCGTGGAGAGCTCCGAATTCATAATGAGCGAGCGGATAATTCGGCTCTTCCTCAGCGAGCAACGCGCGGAAGGAGAGAAGACCGCCGGAGAAGTAGGCGCGAACGATTCCAGGTTCGGACAGCACGGCGTGCAGGGCGGGGACGGTCATGACGGAGCGTGCCGCCAGGTACACCGGGGCGGAGCCGGCAGCCGCGCGGATCACTGCGCGCAGATCCGTGATGCGTTGATCCAACAGAGGACGCCCTAGCATGAACGAGGCCCAGGCGAAAGCCTCTTCGGCTTGATGGGAATTGGCATGGCCCGGATGTTGGCGGGGGAATTCGGCACGCAAGTCGCCGATGCCACGCAAGTCCGGCGCGACGACGGCAATACCCTGCCCGGCGAGTTGCTGAGCGAGAGATTCTTCATTCCATTGCGCGTTGCGCCCTCCTGGTTCGACGAGGATGACGGTTCCCTTGAGCGGCAGTGTCTTCGGAAAGAATGCCCAAGCCGGCAGAAACACTTGCGCTTCGGATTCAATCTCCCACGCTTCAATTCGCACATGGCGCGATTGAGTCTCACTTAGTTTGACGCGGCGCGCGAGAATCGCGGGGGGCGGGAGTTTGGCGGGGATCACCGGCTTTTCCTGGAGCCGCGCGACGGCGAGTTGACGGGGAGTCAGTGAGCCGAGATCACGCACGGTGTTACCGGATTGCGTGGCGTAGAGCGTCCGATCAAGCTCGGCATTCACTGCGGGCTCTTCGGCCAGCGGGGCGGCAATGCCCTGCAGATGAAGCCGGAACCAACGGTAGATATGCATCCGGATGTCATAGGAAAGGCCGTGCGGCAGGGGCGATTCTATCCACTCCAGGTTGGCCGAGCGGCCGGTGGCGGCGTAGACTTTGACTAATCGAGCATACTCTTCACGGCCGTTCTCAAGATAGCGAGGCGAGTAAGTGCCTTGTGAGTCTTTGGCGCTCAGGAGGAACTGGAGCGGCTTGGGCGCATGTGGATACACGGTGTCCCAGCGGTCAAATCCGGCGGGTCCGCCGAAGAGAAAATTTTGTTCGGCGTCATCCGTCGAACCGGGCGGGTTGTAGTTGTCGCAAGCAAGATTTTCCGTATTACCGCAGGCGACCGAAGCGCATGCAAGACGGTCGTCCACAGCCATCAACATCATGGTGAGCGTGCCACCGCCCGAGTTGCCGGTTGAGGCGAGGCGTTTGGGGTCGACCAGCGGGTGGGCGGCCAGAAGATCGAGACTGCGCACTGCGTCCCAGGTCTGCAGGCGAGTGCTGGTGTCACCGGCGAGGATCAGTTGTTTGCCTGGGAGCGTGTGTTCAGAGTCGGCCGAATAAATCCTCGTCAAGTTACTCGCATCGGCACGCGGATAGTAAGTGCGCTCGCCTTGCCCCATTGGATCGAAGGCCAGCACGGCGAAGCCTAGTTGCACCAAACCCTGACAGCAGTATTGATAGAGGCTCGAGGCCTTCCCGTTGAGTGAATGCCCCATCTGGAAGAGGACGGCTGGAAACGGCCCTTTGCCGTGGTTGGTGGGGAGGTAGAGATTGGCCGGAATGTGGAAGCCGGGGCGCGATTCGTAGACGATCTTGTCGACGCGATAACCCGCGCGTTCGAAGCTTCCGGTGGTGCGCGTGTTCAAGGGCGTGCGCTCCGGCGGCGGGCCGCCAGCGAGATTCCAGAATGTTTCGCGCGCCCACTTTTGCCGGCGCGCCAGCGGCGTGGTGGAAAGCGCTACGAGCCGGCGCGAGTAAGCTTCAGAGGCGAGGCGGCTCAAGTAGCCGGGGAGCACGCGCGAGTAGTCGCGATAGCGGATCTGCGTTTGCTCGGGAAGAGGAGCGAAGGCCAAAGCCAGTAGGTCGCGGCGACGGAGGGGCACGGCTCCTATTGAATCACTTTGGCGCGTAAAATAGAAGCACTCCGTGATGCGGGTTGTTCAACGTCTCGTTTGGGAATCGATTCGACCCGCGCGGGATTACCGGGAAGCGCGGCGGCTTTGAAGCCTTCGCCGAAATGGCGTGCGAGCGCGTCGCGATCGGCGAGAAACCAGCTCTCCATGATCTCGATCATATGGAAGCGATGAGGATCGCTCGACACCCCAGGAACCGGCTCATCGGAGTCGACGAGGAGAAGCACCAAGCAGTCCCGATGCGGAGCCTGAACTTAGCGGCTTCGGCCCGCGTCAGGAATTCGGCTTTTCGAGCGACGAGGTCGACGTGAACGGCTGGCGCGGAGAGTTCGCGGCCCCACATCAGTTCCAAACTCGCGCGTGAGTCCATTGATCGTGCAGCCGAACGCCGTGCATAACTCGGCGGCCAGGCGGGCAAATAGTGCGTAGATGGCGGGCTGGCGCTTTTTCTCCATCGCCTTGGGGCCCGTCTGGTAGATTTTCAGCCAATAGTCGGCGGTGAAGTAGAGGTCGGAGAGGAAGATGAACTTCTTCGAGATGTCTTTGGTGCTCCAGTAATGTTCGAGGAGCTCATCGATGCGGTGAAGCACGATATCGTCCTTGCGGACGGCGAAGAGCACGCTCGAGTCGCTTTGCCATTTGCCGTAGGACGGTAATGTTGTGTAAGTCATAGTCAAAACCTCGTTTCCTCGAACGGCCGTTTTCGCGGATCGCCTTTTGGCCTTCACCAAGAGAGGCGAGAAAATGTTGAGCGGTCTGTCAGGAACTTTTGAAAATGTTTCCGGTTCCACGGCAAAGGTTGCGGCTGAGCTAACCTGAAAGCCCGTGGCACTGCTTATCCGTCTGCTGTTGGCGGCGGCAATGGCGTTCTCGGTGGATACGCTGTTGTTTCGCACGAGTTGGTATGCACGGTTGCTGGAACCGGACTCTTCTGCGGCACACGTGGAGCGGATGATTGCCGTCGAGCGGGCCAAACTCAGCCGATCGGCTCGTTATCACGCCGTTTCAGTTGGCGATTCGCGGATGGGTTTTTTTGCCCGGCACGGCAATGAACGGCACGGTGCGGATGGGTTTCGCTTTGGCGCGCTGTCGTTGGGAGGGGCGTTGCCACGGACGTGGCCCTATATTCTTCGCGCGGTCGATCCGGGAGCCGATCATTACTCGGCCATTATTATTCCGCTGAACGACTATGACGACGAAGAGAGCGACGAAGTCTGGGCCGAACGCGCCTCCGATCTTTTCTACTTGAATGGTCAATTGCGGCTGTCGGATCTTCCCGAGTTCACGCGTTCTTATGTGGGCTGGCAGAGCCGTTGGCGTGTTCTCCGCGCCATGTTGTTTAAGGGATACGCCTACCAGAAGGACGTTCAAACGTTTCTACAGCAGCCGCAAGCGCGTTTCGACAAGGTTGAGCTGTACAAGAATTGGCAGCACTGGTCCTACGACTACAAGGGTGAAGCGCGGAGCCTGGCGGGCCTCGAGGTGGATCCTAAGACCAAGACTGCGACGTTTCCTGCGGGGATGCCAGCGCCAGTGCGGAATCTGGTGACGCGCTTGTTAGCGGCTACGCCAATTCCACGCAACGGCACGATGGCGGCCTACAACCGCTATTGGCTCGGCAAGATTGTGGATCGCTATCGCGGTTCAAAAACGCGCCTGATCTTCATCCGTTTGCCGCGGGTTCCCTTACCGCTCCCGATCCGCCCGGCGAACCCCAAGAGTACGGTGCGCCAATTCGCCAAAGAGCCGCACGTTACGATCGTCGACGAATTTCATTTCGATTCGCTGAGCCAGCCCGACCTTTTCATGGATCCATGGCATTTGAACGGCGTGGGTATCGAACGTTTTTCGATCGAGCTCTCGAACGAAGTGCGGCGGATACTGACGAAGTCTTAACGCCGCATGTTGTTCAACACCATCCAATATTTCGCTTTCCTCACCGTGGTGTTGCTGTTGTTCTATCTGGGACCACAGGCTTGGCGGCGCGTGCTGCTGCTGGCCGCCAGCTACTTCTTCTACATGTGCTGGAACCCGGTGTTCATTCTGCTGGTGCTGGCGCTGACCGCGATCGACTATGTTTCGGCCGTGTGGATGGAGCATGTTTCCGATCCGGCCCGCCGCCGGTGGCTGCTGATTGCGAGCGTGGGCGCGAATCTTGGATTTCTTGGCTATTTTAAGTACTACAATTTTTTCGCGTCCAACGCCGCGCAGCTACTGGGCCACGCGCCCGATGCCTTTGCGCTATCGATCATTCTGCCGATCGGGATCAGCTTTCATACTTTTCAAAGCATCTCCTATGTGGTGGACGTTTACCGGCGGCAACAGGAGGCGATTCGCAACCCCATCGACTACGCGTTATTTATCGCCTTCTTTCCGCAAATGGTGGCGGGACCGATTGTGCGCGCCCGCGATTTTTTCCGCGATCTAAACCATTGGGAGTTGCCTTCGGCGCCACAGATCCAGCAGGGCGCGTTCCTGGTCATCTTCGGTTTGGCCAAGAAAATGGTGCTGGCCGATCAGTTCGCCCTTTTGTCGGACGGGTACTTCGGCAACGTCGCCGCGCATCCGGGAGCCGTGCCTGCGTGGTGCGGCGCTGGGGCTTTCGCGATGCAGATTTTCTTCGATTTCTCCGGCTATACCGACATCGCCATCGGCAGCGCCGCTTTGTTGGGTTTCCATTTTCCGCTGAATTTTCAGAGGCCGTATCTGGCTGCGGGCATCACCGAGTTCTGGCGCCGGTGGCACATCTCGCTCTCCAGTTGGCTGCGCGATTACGTCTACATTTCGCTGGGGGGCAATCGGGGTGGAGCCTGGAAAACCTATCGGAATTTGATGCTTACGATGCTATTGGGCGGCATTTGGCATGGGGCCAGTTGGAACTTTGCCGTTTGGGGCGCGTATCACGGCGCGCTGCTGAGCCTGGAGCGTGTGCTGCCGGCCAAGCGGCTTTGGCGGCCGCTGAGCGTGGCCGGTACGTTCGTTCTGGTTTGCGTGGGCTGGGTTTTTTTCCGGGCAGCCACTTTTGGCGACGCCACGTTCGTCATCGGCCAGATGTTCGCCAATCCGCATGGCAGCCCCACGTGGAAGAGCTGGCACTATGGATTGGCGGCTGCGTCGCTGATCTTGGGTTTGGTGGAAGAGAAGACCGGGTGGCTGAGCCGGCTGGGCGACAAAAGCGCGTTGGTTTACGCGAGCGCAACTGCGGCGCTATTGATCGGCATTGAGCTATTTGGCGTCACCGAACAGGCGATTCCGTTTATCTACTTTCAATTCTGACAGCGTGAAGTTAGACGCCGTCGAAGCCTGCGACACCGGTCCCGAACTGATCGGGGGGCGCGGCTTGAATGGCCGAGTAAAGCGCCGCGAGATCCGCTGGCTTGACCGGGAAGCCAACGCCAAGGCGATACGCCACTGTGTTCGCGGCTTTGTAGACCGGATTGGTAAACGTGTAGGTCCCGAGCATGTGCCGAATATAGAGTAACTGCGCGATGAAAGCCTTGGCTTCGCGCTTGTTCCGGGAGGCGTTTCTTTTTTGGATATCGTCGAGTGCATGAGTGGCCTCGTGGATCAGGAGAGATTGCGCCAGGAGGGTGGGAAATGAGGGCGCGCCGAGAGCGAAGATGTCGGCGGGCAGACCATCTCGCGGGAAGGCGCGGTATTGCACGGTTACGGGCAACTGAGGAACGACGCGCGCGCCGAGATTCTTGCCGATGATGTTGTTGAAGACCACCTCAAACTCGGACCGTGCAATCGCCATCCCGTCCAGGTTGAAGGCGATTTTGTAGGCTTGCTGGGAGTGAATGACGCTCAATACGGCCTGCACGGCAGCGCTGTCGGGGGAAGATCCAGGATACCAGCCCGGCCGAGGGATGTAGATGACGAGCTTTTTTCCGATCTGAGTCGTGCCGAATCGGAGATTCTTGCCGTCAGCGGACACGACCGTGCAACCTACCCAGTTCGCCAGATACCAGTTCACTTCGCGCGGATCGGTGGTATCGAAATTGAACTTAATGATGTCCCAGGGATCGCTGCGGCTGGCTTGAGCGGTGAGCGAGGCCCAATTGTCTTGCAAGGAAACCTCTCGCGCAAAGTCGGCATCGAGAGGCGGCCACGGATAGCGCAGTTTGGCCGGCTTCTTCATTTCGACAGGCATTGATGAAGTCCTTCTTCGTAAATATACGCGACGCGGGCTGCGGCGAGAGCGCAGCTAGGGGGGTATTGCAGAATGTGCAATAATTTGAGTAGGAAGACTATGCGTCTACTTCAGTTCAGATCGGCACGCCGCGCGCAGGGGTGGACCCAGCACGAAGCCGCCGCCCGCCTGGGCGTTTCACAGGCTTACTATTCGCAACTGGAGGGCGGGACACGGCCGCTTTCGCCGGAGTTGGCGCGCAAGGCGGTCCGCAAGTTCAAGCTTTCACCCGCAAATTTGCCATTACCGGCGTTGGAACTTACCGTCGGTGCGGTCGATCCCGATCTCTTGACGGCCGAATTGGCCGGGCTCGGCTATCCAGGATTTGCCCACTTGCCGAAGGCTGTGGTCAAGTCGAATCCCGCTGAACTCATTGTCCAATCGCTCGTGCATGCGAGTCTCGACACACGCCTAGTGGAAGCGTTGCCATGGGTGTTGGCGACATTCCCGGACCTGGACTGGACTTGGCTGGCGGCTCAATGCCGGCTGCTGAATCTTCAGAACCGGCTCGGATTTCTGTTGACACTCGCCGATAAATTGGGGCCTAACCGCCAAACGGAAGCGCTTCAATTGCTGGAGGCTTCCCGTTTGGCCGCCGAGGGCACACTATGCCGCGACACGATGGGCGCGCCGATGCGTAACTGGGTTCGTACAAACCGGCCACCGGAGGCCGCTCACTGGAACCTATTGACCACTTTGTCTGTCAAGGATCTCACCCATGCCGCTTAAACTTCCGGCTGAGCCCTGGCTATCGTTCCTGAACGAACTGGATCCGCAACTGGAGGAGCCGACGGACCTTCACTGTATGGGAGGCTTCGCGGCGACGCAGGCGTATGGCACTCCTCGCGCGACGGCGGATATCGACATTCTGTCGGCGGTACCGGTCGATGGTGGCCATCGTGTGCTCGATATCGCCGGTGGGGGCACGCCACTGTGCCACAAGTATCGGATGTACGTGGAAAGGGTGGCGATCGCCACCGTGCCGGAGAACTACGAAAGCAGGCTGGCGCCGCTCTATCCAGGAGCCTGGCGCCACCTGCGGCTCTTCGCGTTGGAGGCGCACGACTTGGCCTTAAGCAAACTGGAACGAAACTGCGAGCGCGACCAAGGCGATGTCGAATATCTCGCCCGCGCGGGATTCATTAACGCCGCGACTCTGAAGCAGCGATACGAAGTAGAGATGCGCGATTACGTCGTTGGACGGTTATCGTGGCACGATCAAACACTGCAGCTGTGGATCGACGAGTTCCTGCCCGGAAAATAGCGGGCGGCTGCTACACTGAAGTTGACCGCGAAGTCCCCCTCTCGCTTAAAGTTCCCAAGGAGAATTACCCAAGAAATGGCCATAAAAGTAGGCATTAACGGCTTCGGCCGCATTGGACGAAACGTTCTGCGCGCCAGCATGGGCAGCAAGACGATCGAAGTCGTCGCCACCAACGATCTGACCGACGCCCCGACCTTGGCGCACCTGCTCAAGTACGACTCCGTGCTCGGCCCGCTTCACGCCGAAGTGAAGGTGGAAGGCGACACGATTATAGTCAACGGCAAGAAGATCAAGGTCTTTACGCAAAAGGACCCCGCCGCGATCGACTGGTCCAGCCTCGGCTGCGAAGTGGTCGTTGAATCCACCGGGCATTTCACGAAGAGGGAAGACGCTGCCAAGCACCTGCAGGGCACCGTGCGCAAAGTGATCATTTCGGCGCCGGCCACGGGCGAAGACGTCACGATCGTAATGGGCGTGAACGACGACAAGTACGATCCGGCCAAGCACCATGTGGTATCGAACGCCTCTTGCACCACCAATTGCCTGGCGCCGGTCGTCAAGGTATTGCACGAGCATTTCGGCGTGGAAAAGGGGTCGATGACGACGATCCACTCCTACACCGGCGATCAGAAGGTGCTGGATTTCCCGCACAAGGATTTACGCCGCGCCCGCGCTGCTGCGCTCAACATGATCCCCACCACGACGGGCGCCGCCAAGGCGATCTCTTTGGTGATGCCAGAGATGAAGGGCCGCTTGGACGGGTATGCGATGCGCGTGCCTACGCCGAATGTTTCGGTTGTCGATCTAGTGGCTGTCACGACCAAGAACACGACCGCCGAAGAAGTGAACGCGGTGTTGAAGGAAGCCGCCGAAGGCAAGCTTAAGGGAATCCTGGGCTATACAACGGATCCGGTGGTCTCAACCGATATGCTGCACAATCCGAACAGCTCGATTGTCGACGCGCAATTGACCAAGGTGCAGGGCGGGAACCTGTTGAAGGTGGTTGCCTGGTACGACAATGAGTGGGGCTACTCTTCGCGCGTTTGCGACTTGATTGAGTTGCTGGGCGCGAAAGACCCGTCTTTGGCTTCGTAAGCGGCTTCTATTGCGTTGATTGGTGGCCACGCGCTCAGCCCCGGGCGTGCACGTGGCCATTTGTTTCGGACTCTACGTGTTCTGTGATGTCCATCAGCAACCCGGCGTATCCCATGAACTTGCCATCAGGGCGAAACCTTGGAACGGCGCTGTCGACAAACCAACGGTACAGCCCGTCATGCCGCCTGATTCTGTACTCGCATTGGAAGTGCCGGTGTCCGATGAAGGCTTCTTCAAACTCACGCCGGAAACGAGCGCAATCGTCAGGATGCACGAGGCTTTTCCATCCAGTTTCGACGAGTTGTTGCAAGCTGCGACCGGTATGCTGAAGCACCTGCCGATTGACCCAATCCCATTTCATGTCAGGGCCGCAGTTCCAAACCAAGACCGGCGCACCGTCGGCCAGACAACGAAAGCGCGCTTCGCTCTCCGCTTGCGCTTGCTCAGCTTCATGCAGAGCTTTCCGCTGAAGACGCTTTCTAAGCAAGGTGGAGCCGAGGCGAGCAAGCGCCTGCAAAGCGCTCACCTGGCCGGCGTCGAGCTTACGCGGCACTGTGTCGACTACGCATACTGTCCCCAATGGCTGAGCATTCGGAGCCAGCAACGGAGCGCCGGCATAGAAACGGATGCCTGGATCGCCGGTTACCAGCGGGTTTTCGCGAAACCGTTGGTCTCCCAGCGTATCTTCCACCAAAAGTACCCGGTCAGGCAGTTGGATCGCATGCGAGCAAAATGCTATATGACGTGGAGTTTGAGTGACGGACAAGCCAACCCGCGCCTTAAACCATTGGCGGCGCTCATCGACCAGACTGACCAATGCAATGGGAGTCTGGCAGATCTGACTCGCTAGTTGAGGGAGATCGTCATAGGCTTGCTCGGGCTCGGTGTCGAGGATGTCGCAATCGAGCAACGCCTCCAGTCGAAGACTCTCATTTGCCGGCATTGTTTAGAGCAGCTTTCGAAATGCGATTGAACCGGCCAAGACTGATGTAGACATGGCTTGAACCTCCAGCCCTATTTGGTCTTATCGGATCCGGGACTGACACCTTGAGCCAATTTCCAAGGCAACCGATGGCTAGGCTTCGAACGATTGTTCCCTCTAGCATGCAGGCGGACGCGACTGTATTAGAGATTGTGCCGAACTTCCGGATGTTTTCGTGTAACAATTCAAGCCGCCGGTCTGGTTCGTCTGTCGCGGTCGAAATCTCATAGTCCACCCGCACCATCTTCGGCGGCTTATCCTGCCGCAGGCCGGTCAGGCGAATCGAGACCGCTTGGAAGGCGAAGCCCAGCATCGGCCACGCGTTCGATTCCCTTGAGCATGCAGGCAGCGATCGAGGCGAGCAGTAACTCGACCGGATTGAAAGCATCGACTCTGCCTGCGAGAGCGGTGGCGAGGACCAGTTCCGCTTCCTTGCAGTTCGCGCGGCTTTCGGTTTCGCTCACCCGCCGGGCGGTGACCGAATATTGGAGTTGCGCGTTCATTTGGCCGGCTCTTCTGGCATTGCGTGGCGTTGCCGCAGCGCGTCCAGACACGTCCGGCATAGCAATTCGCGCGCTTTCTTGGGCAGCGCGATGACCTTGGCGATTGATTCATGAGCGAGGATTGGATCGGAGACAATCGCTCCGTGATCGGCGCAAAGCCCCACCGAGCAGTGATGGCAGACGCCGATCGCTTCGCTCCGTTCTCCTGGTGCTGAACAGTCAAAACATCTCATGACGATCCTCTTTCTTCTCTAACCGTGGGCCGCTTGCGGGAACCAGTGGCGGGTTCGATTGCAGAAGGCGCAAACCGAGAGCATCACGGGAACTTCGATCAGGACACCGACCACGGTCGCTAATGCGGCGCCCGATTCCGGCCCAAACAGCGCGATCGCCGTTGCCACCGCGAGTTCGAAAAAGTTACTCGCGCCGATGAGCGCACCCGGCGCCGCGACGCTGTATTCCACGTTGAAGACGCGCATCAGGCCGTAGGTCAGCGACGAGTTGAAGTACACCTGGACCAGAATCGGCGCGGCGATCAGCAGAACATGCGTGAACTTACCTGTGATATTGTCGGCCTGGAACCCGAAGATCATAACGAGCGTCAACAGCAGCGCAATCATGCTGACCGGAGCGAAACGGGGCAGCAGGTCTTTCTCAAACCACTCAAGCCCACGGCGGCCCACGAACCAGCTTCGTATTGCGACACCGGTGATCAGCGGAACAACTATGAAGACGATCACCGAATAAAGCAGCACCTGGAAGGGCACTTCGAGCGAAGATGCGCCGCTCACCAGGAATCGCACGATCGGCGCGAATAGCACCAGCATAATGAGGTCGTTCACCGATACTTGCACCAGAGTGTACGCCGGATCGCCATCGGTCAGATAGCTCCAGACGAAAACCATGGCCGTACATGGCGCGGCCGCCAGAATGACGCAGCCTGCGATGTACTGCGAAGCTTCCGCCGGCGTCAGAAAGGCCGCAAACACATGCCGGAAAAACAGCCAAGCCACCAGCGCCATGGAAAATGGCTTCACCAGCCAGTTCACGAATAGCGTGATCAGCAGACCGCGGGGCCGCCGGCCGACGCGGCGGATCGCCCCGAAATCGACCTTCATCATCATGGGAACGATCATCAACCAGATCAGAATCGCGATAGGCGCGTTGATCTGGCTCCCCTCTCCGAATTCCCACTGCCGCAAGACCGTCATCGCGCCCGGCATAGTCTTGCCGAGAAGGATACCCAGCCCCATGCATACGGCGACCCAGATAGTCAGGAAACGCTCGAACAGGTTCAATTGTTTGGGCTGCTGACCGTTCGGCATCCGGCTATCCAAATTGACGGTTGCAGTCTTGACATCCGACATGTTTCAATTATAGTTGAAATACTGAAGATCACAAGGAGACTTTTTGGCGGCAATCCTAGAACCGGTCGACTTCGTTAAATTCGCCGATATTCTGGCTGCGCTGGGCGCCGAGCCGCGCCTGCGGATCGTCTATCATCTGCTCCGGGCTCATCCCGAGGGCATGGTGGCCGGCGAAATTCAGAACGAGCTTGGCAAGCAGCCTTCCGCGGTTTCGCATCACTTGGAGAAGTTGAAGATCGAGGACTTGGTGCACGTTCAACGAGAAGGCACGTTCTTGCGATATACCGCCAACCCCGATGTCCTGCAGGATCTTCTGACCTTTCTTTTCTCTCAGTGCTGTGCGGGCAGCAAGCTGGTGCAGCCCGAGAGCGTCTTCAAGGTTTGCCGACTGGAAACGGCGCCGGCGGCGCGCGGAAAATCACGCAAGGAAAGTAAGTAACCATGTCTTTTTCATTCCTCAATAGGCGGCGGGCGATTCTGCCGTTCCTGGTCTTCTGCTCATCATTCGCCGTGGCGCAGGACGGCGCGAAACCTAAGGTGCGAGTGTTGGTGTTATGTACCGGCAACTCTGCGCGGAGCCAAATGTCGGCGGGGTTTCTGCAATCCTGGTCATCCAAACTGGATGTCTATTCGGCGGGCACGAATCCCTCGCCTCGTGTGAATCCGTTTGCGATCCAGGCCATGAAAGAGGTGGGCGTGGATATTTCCTTGGGTCATCCTAAATCCGTTTCACAATTCCTGGGCCAGTCTTTCGACTACGTAGTTACTGTCTGTGACGATGCCGATAGGAACTGTCCGAACTTCACAGGGAAAGTGGGGAAGCGCGTCCACATCGGCTTTCCCGACCCTGCCAAAGCCACCGGCTCCGACGACCAGAAGATGTCGGTATTCCGCACCGTGCGCGACGACATTCAGAAGCGCTTCCGCGAGTACTACGAGACCGAGATCGGCAAGAAGCTGATGTAGCCTGGATAGGTGGGCAAGTCGATTTTCCTCGGGGGAGCGTGTGGCGGGAGCACGTGGCGCCGCGATATTGCGATTCCGCTACTTGAGGCGGCCCGCGTTTCTTTTCACAATCCTCAACTCGCTCCGGGCGCCTGGACCGAGGGCGACGAGATCGAAGACATGCGCGCCAAGGCTGAAGCCGAGGTTCTGCTGTTTGTGATTTCCGAGGCTACGCGCGGCGTTGCCAGCGTTGCGGAAGTGGCGTATCTGATCGCCTCCAGCCGTCCCTTGGCTTTGTGCCTTCGCATGATCCCGGGCGAGGGCGCGGAGATCGACGATCTGAATCGCGGGCGCATTTTCCTCCAGACGATGGCTGCTGAACATGACGTGCCGGTTTTCTCCAGTGAGCACGCGGCCACCGAATACGCTATCGCGCTGGTGAAACGCCGCCTTGCGCCAATGACTGAGATCCGCGTGCAAGCGTTGCTCGGCGACATTTCTTGCGGCGAACTGCGCTTTGTGGTGGACGGGATGCGGCTGCGGGTCGAGCGAGGCGAGGGACTGAATGGCCGATGGTGGCTGATGGAGCCGGGAGTCTCCGAATCCGACGTCGTCCGCACGGCGTTCAAAGCCGCCATCACCTGGGAAGAGCACGAACTGCGGGAGCGCTTCCGGTATAAGGGCGCGGCCGTCTTTGGTCCGCACATTGAGCTGGACCGGTTGCTGCGCGGATCATGACGATCGATCTCGCGCGCGAGTTCTTCGCACTCCCAGCGGCGGACAAAGAGCGCATCCACATCCGGCGCTCGCAGCACTATCGCGGCTACTCCGAGATGAAAAATGCGCGTGATTGGCGCGAGCAGATTCACTTTGGGTTGGAGCGCGAAGCGGGCGTGCATCCGTTGCGAGGCCCGAATCTGTGGCCTGAGGAGCTGGGCGCCGATTGGCGGTCGCGCGTGCTTTCGTTTCTGGAGGAAGCCGGGCGAACCGGTCAGCGCCTGCTGGCTGAACTGGGGTTGCCTGTCGCGGCCGAAGGGGCCGAGCCTTATCTGCTGATGAAGATGATTTGGTACCACGCGCAGCCCGAGGCGGATCGGCTGCGGCCCGGCGTTGCGGCGCATTGCGATTGGAGTTGGATCACGCTGCTCTATCAGGATGACGCCGGCGGCTTGCAGGAGCAGCGCGAAGATGGTGGTTGGGAAGACGTGAGCGCGCCTTTCTCGGTCACGATCGGCGAGTTGGCTGAGATCGCGACCGGAGGCCGCCTGCGCGCCACGCCGCATCGTGTCGTGAATCGGTCTGCGGCACGCGCGCGTATCTCGATCCCGGTGTTCATCTGCCCTCCGTTGGATTTTGTAGTGCCCGGTACATCGCGCTGTTTTGAGGAAGTCCATGGCCACGCGCATCGGGTGAGGAATCCGGCGGAAGAATGGCCGGACACGCGTTTCGGGGACAGCGAGTGGACACGCAAGGGCTTGGGGCGGTGGTGTTGGAACGGGGAATGTTTGGGAGGTTAGGCCGGGCAGTCGATCAAGAGGATCGCACTTCGGCGCTAGTAGCTGTAACCTTCAGCCACCCTTGAGATCGAAGGAGCAGGTCGATGATCCGTTCATCGTCGAGGGCTCCGCTCATGCGTTGGGAGGCGAGGTTTATGAGATCCAGAGTCCGTAGGATGAGCACATTGGATTGAACCGCGTGCTGAATTTGCTCAGGCGCGATGTCGTGGTCTCTGTCAGCGAGAGTTGTCGACTTTGCAAGGTGGGCATTGACGATCAGTAGCGAGGGAAACTCATGAGGCCTATTACCTCGCTCCCTATGCGTGTCGGCTTGATTCACGTGGGCGCGCAGGACTCCCCTGCTGGTGCCCTTCACCTCGACAAGGGCGACCGTTACTCCAGACGAGTCCATTAGCTCGAAATCCTCATGGTAATCCTCTTCTCGCTTGGGCTTCAAAGGCAAGGCTTTTTGAAAGAGGTCCATCACGGCGTCGACGAGCGGCTCGTCCCGATAAGCGAGAACACGCTTCATGGATTCGAGACCGGCGAGCTCTGAGTCGATGCGGTCGACTTCTTTCGACACTTCGGTCTTGTGCTGAACCAGATCTACCTCATTCGGGAAGCGATACTCGCCCGCCCAAGCCGGCAATTCCTGCTTGAAGCGCTCCCAAAGTTTGACAACCCCGGTTAACAGCGAGCTGACAAACTCTTCAAGCTCGGAGGGCTTCGGCACCATGCTGGGCACCACGAAAATTTGGTTATTCTTTACGACCCCTACCGGAGTATTTTCGAGAGCTTTGGATAGGACCCGACAGTTTATGTCGCTCCGCTCGGGTGTAAGCTGACTGCAGGCCGCTCCAAATAATTTAAAGAACTCCGAGAGTTCGTCAAATTGGCTCCGTACGCGAGGGACGCGGGTGGGAAAATTGGCGCGTCCGACGCCAAGTCCCGCCAACACGCGCTTGCTGAGATCCGTCCGAGAAAAGTCTCGGCTTCCTCCTCGGTTGTAGTGGGTGTCGAGAAATGATTCCGTCAGGACTCCACATACCAATCCGCCTTGAGAAATCAACTCTACCGTTTCCCTGAATCGCCGGTCTAGTTCATCTTCGCTAAAAGTGTGTCGGAGATAGGGTTCGTCAAACGAACGGCTAACCGATTCGAAGCTCTCGAAAATTCCCTGGAAGAAAATGACGCCATCGAAATCTTGGAAACGAGGGGCGGCAAGAAATGTACCGAACGTGACGCTGCACCACGGCAACTCCATGTCTTGGGGAGGCAGAGGGAGACCCTTCTTCTCGAAGCCGTACGCCAGAATCCGATACTTATTCCTGGGGTCTGGAGGCTTAGCCATTGAATCAACGCCCTGCGGCGGTCACAACATGAAGGCCATCGATGGCCTCAAAGTCAGCCGCGTTGTTAGTAACCAGAGGGACTCGATAGTGCAACGCCGTGGCCGCGATCCAGGCATCGGCCGTCTGGATCGGCCGACCTTTCCTTCTTGCGCCGAAGGTAACGGCCGCCCATCTCAAACAAAGTTCCCTGGTAGCCGGGATGACCACGTAGCGTTGAAGATGAAACGCCAGATCGGCTTTTCTAGCGGGTCCCCAGTTCCGTTCGAGAGTCCATCGCTCTAGTTCGGCTAGGGTCATGAAGGAGATGGCGAGTAACTGGCCCTCAAGAAGGCCTCGATAAAGTGGCGCGGTGGAACTGCCTTTGAATGTCACCGAGACGACGTCGGTATCGACGATCGCTGCATTCATCGCGTGGAATTCTGCTTAGATCCTTCGCTACGCCATTCCCGCAACATCGCGGCGAATTCCTCTTCGGTTTCATCCTCAGGCGAGGGATGGCCGAGAAAGGACTTGAAGTCGGTCACGGGCACGACACCTTGCAGCGCTGCCCATTCCTCAATGGTAGTCGGCTCAACCGGTGATCGTTTCTTGATGTCCGCAGCCGGTGTCTCCATGTCTTCAGGATACACCTCAATCGAACCAAAGACTTCAACTATGCAGTAGCATCTCGGGCAGATGGCCGCCCACGAAGCCTGCGCCCCCGCCGTCGGGAACTGCGTCATGTCTGCACCGATTTCGGCCAGCAGGCTATACCGGGAATCGATTTCCGATGCTGCGGATTCACCAGCATCGGTTCGAATTCTTCCAGCAAGTTCCACACCGGCTTCCAGTACACGCCGGTGGCTTCCATGGCCACCTCGGTCACTTGCCACTCGCGCAGCCAAGCCGCCAGTCCGCGCAACTCCCCCGTGGTCGTGCCGAACCGCCGCTTCTGCCTTTCCGTTCGGCCCGTCAGCCTTGTTGCTGATGCAGGCCACCACCGTCGCCTTGTGTACGTCGATCCCGCAGCACCGCGGGTATACCACTTCCATGGGACTCTCCTTCTGGTGCGTGCCCCCGGAGGGCGCCTGAAGAGCGTGAGTCTCCCCTGCGTGTTCGCCGTGTCGCCACGGCCACACAATTTGTGATTCCAAAGCGGTGCCCAGGCCAATCTCGCTTGCAGGCTTGATTACCCTAGTGCGGTTTGCGGCCTCGCTCCGCAGGCACGCCCACTCCACAGGGTACTCCCGCAACCGGACCACTTTCACCCTCGTGGTGATCCGAAGGATCATCGGTATCTCGCTTCTACGTCGGCTTCGACCTCGGTCAGAAATCCTCGCACTCGGCGATCGTCGTCCTCGAAAAAGCGCACGTAACTACCAAGGATCGCGACCCCGTCACTTGGGCATGGATCCAACGTACGGAAATCCATCTGCGCCGCGCCGAACGTCTTCCCCTAAACCTCAGGTCGCGGTGGTGGCGGCGGACGCGCTCCTCAGCAACAGCCGCAGCAATTCCAGGCAGGCGCCGCGCAACAATCGCCGCAAATGGATCCGCAACAGCGCGCTCGCATAATGGTCGAGCGCCTCAAGGAATCCACGCACCTTGACCGTAAGGGCAAAGGGTCCCATCGCGCCAGCCCAAGTGGAAATCGGTCAAGCGCGAGACGGCTCCTCCGTCATCATGTTCCTTTTCCCGAAAGGCTCGCAGCCCATCGAAGCCGCCGACAAGGAAGTAACGTTCATCACAGCCATGGGGCCGCTTGGTGTAAAAGCCAAGTTCGCCCTCAAAGACCTGATGGTCAAAGGGCAGCTCGAACTGTAAGTGGGACCGGCCTCTGGCCGGTCTTTTCTGATTTGAACGGTCTCCCGGCCTAAACCGTCTTCGAACCTTCGCGGCCGCCGATCGTTTTTTCGGCGGCCGGCGCGGATGCCTGTGGCGCCATCACGCCCATCTCGATCTTGAACTGCTTGACCAGTTCATCGGCGTGCATCTTCTCGGCTTCTTCTTCGATCTTGATCTTCTGCTGATCGACATTCGAAAGCGCCATGTCCATGCGCGCTTCGTTCAGCGCCGTTTGCTCTTCCACCTTGCGCACCATCTCGTCGTGCGTGGCGCTAATGCCGCCGACTTCGAACTGCTCCATCGCGTCGGCGACTTTCTTCTGCCATTGCGCGCGGCGCGAATCGCGAATCGCGTTGGTCGCTTCGTACGTCTTGCGTTCCTTCTCGCGCAGGAACGCCTTCTTCACCGCCAGCGCCTTTTCGTACGCCGAATTCGCCGTGGCAAGCTGTCCTTGCGTCCGCGCCAGCGCCGAACGCAGCGACTCCAGTTGCAGCGCAAAGCTCGCCGCCAAATCGTCGCGGCCCGCCTGAATTGCGGCCTTCACTTTCGACGTCAGCGAAGCGAGCTCAGTCTTGTACTTCGCCTCTTCCTTCTCGAGCAGCGTTGCATTGGCGCGCACCATCGCAATCGACTCGTTCATGCGCGGCACCTGATCGTTCATGTCGCGAATATTCTGCTCGAGGATCAACTCCGGGTCTTCGGCGATCGAAATGAAGTAGCCGGCAAAGGAGCGGAACACTCGTATGAGTCGATTGAACATGGGAACTACTATAGCTAAGCCGAACGCGTAGTGGTGATCGGATTCTCACTCACGAAGCAGCCGACGCAATCGGCGATCTTCTGCTCTTCGAGTTGCTTCTGCATCCGCCAGGTGGCAAAGGCTTCGCGCCGCTTCGTCACCAATCCGGTGTTGGCCTGAATCTTCGCTTTGAAGTCCGCGGTCAGCTTATCGATTTCGGCCTGCAGCTTGCGATTTTCTTCTAGCTTGGCCGTCTCGAATTCATCGAGCGATTTCTGCTGAATCCGTTCGAACGCGTCCAGCGCTTTGTCGCGCCGCACTGCGTCTTCCACGATGTTCGCCACTTTGACGCCCGCCGCATCGAGCGCCACCAGGATCGAGCTGCGCCGCACTTCGACAGGCAGGTCCTTGATATGCGGACTTTGCAGCATGTCCGACACCTTCATGACGGTGTAGCCGTGCGGCGGAGTCGTAATTTCGGCAGCCGCATAGATCTGAGCGAACTCAAGGGGCGGGGGGGCAGCCGCCGGGGCCGAGCCTGCCGGTGTGGGAGCCGGAGCCGCTACGGAAGCCGCCATGCGCTGCTCCATCGCTACTTGCGCCGAAGCCGAAACTCCAGTCGCGGAATTGCCCAGCGAAGCCGCAATGTCGGCTACGGCTTTGGCCGCGTCGTCCATCGGCGCCTCTTCACCTTGCGACGCCCCAGTGCTCTCGACTGAGACGAACATGTTGTACCATTTTTTGGATGACATAGGAACTTTGGAAAGCCGGTTGTCAAATTATAGCCGGTCCCGATACTCGCCAAACACCCGCCGTAGACAGTCGCTCATCTCGCCCACCGTCGCATGCGCTTCCGCCGCCGCGAGAATCGGCGGCATCAAATTTGCCGTACCGCGCGCGGCGGTTTCCAATTCGCTCAAAGTCCGTTGAACCCGCTCCGCGTCGCGCCCGCTACGAACCTCCACCACCCGTTTCACCTGCGCCGCTTCAAGCGCGGGATCCATCGTGAACGCGGCAATCGGCGCTCCATCGCTCGTCGATACGAAACGGTTCACACCCACAACAACCTGCCGTCCCGATTCGACGCGCCGCTGATACTCATAAGCGGCCGCCTCGATCTCGCGCTGCGGATACCCGCTCTCGATCGCCCGCAGCATCCCTCCCATCTCATCGATCGTCTTCAAGTACGCGCGCGCTTCCGTCTCCAATCGATCGGTCTCGCGCTCGATATGTTCGCTGCCCCCCAGCGGATCCGCTACCGAGGCCACGCCGGTTTCATGCGCGATGATCTGTTGCGTGCGCAGCGCCAATCGCGCCGACTCTTCGGTGGGCAGCGCCAACGCCTCGTCGCGCGAATTGGTGTGCAGGGATTGCGTCCCGCCCAGCACCGCCGCCATCGCCTGAATTGCCACGCGCACCAGATTGTTGTCGGGCTGTTGCGCCGTCAGCGATGCGCCTGAAGTTTGCGTGTGAAATCGCATCATCCAGGACTTCGGATTGACAGCCCCGAAACGGTCGCGCATCAGTGTGGCATACAGCCGGCGCGCGGCGCGAAACTTGGAAATCTCTTCCAGAAAATTCGACGAAGCGTTGAAGAAGAACGAAAGCCGAGGCGCGAAATCGTCCACCGCGAGTCCAGCCGCGACCGCCGCTTCAATGTACGCGATCCCGTTCGCCATCGTGAAAGCGATCTCCTGCGCGGCCGTCGATCCCGCTTCCCGGATGTGATACCCGGAGATCGAAATGCTGTTCCACTGTGGCAGCTCGCGCGCTGTCCAGGCAAACAGATCGGTGATGATCCGCATCGCCGGGCGCGGCGGGTAAATGTAGGTGCCGCGCGCGATGTACTCCTTTAAAATGTCGTTCTGAATGGTGCCTGAGATCTTCGCCAGATCTGCGCCCTGTTTGCGCGCCACAATCACATAGAAGGCCAGCAGCATCGCCGCCGTCGAATTGATCGTCATCGACGTCGTCACGTCTTCCAGACGAATGCCGTCGAACAACCGCTCCATATCGGGAAGCGACGAGATCGCCACTCCAACGCGCCCCACTTCCCCGCGCGCCAGCGGGTGATCCGGATCCAGGCCCATCTGCGTCGGCAAATCAAACGCCACCGAAAGCCCCGTGATCCCCTGCGAAAGCAGATACCGGTAACGGCGATTGCTCTCCTCGGCCGTGCCAAACCCGGCATATTGCCGCATCGTCCACAACCGGCTCCGGTACATGTCCGGATGCACGCCGCGCGTATACGGAAACTCGCCCGGACGCTCACCGCCGCTCACGACTTGTCGATCTTCCTCGCCCGCAGGATCGAAGACAGCCCATAGCCGCCCATGACTAAAGAAAAGCTCCCTGTGAGCAAAATGCGGCCCAACACGTCGAGTTCGCCATTGAAATCGCGAATGGCGCGATAGGTGGCAGGCACGGCGATCACAGCCATCACGAAAAAGAAAAAGGCGATGATCTCGTTCCACAAGACGCGCAGGGGCTTGAGAACGCCCGGTACGACCGTGGCGGCGAAAGTGCGAAAGAGGCCAAGCTTCATGCGGGACTCCTTATTATCGCGCAGGCTCCAGCGTTAGTATACGCTGCCGCCTCCTGTCAGGTTGCCAGGAACTTGCAGGAACATTTCACAAACCGGCGCTGTCCAATCAAATGTAAATTCAATTGAATTGGGGCTTGCAGTTAGGCGCGGCAAGGTGCAAAATGCCCTCAGCTTAGGGTGGTAAGGGGTTATGAAACAGAGCAACTTTCTTAACGGGTATTCGTGTGTCTTGCTATCGGTGTCTTTGGCGCTTGGCCAGAGTAACACTTCGCTTCCGGTGAAGCGTGTCGTCTTGTACAAGAACGGCGTAGGCTACTTTGAGCACGTAGGCCGTGTCACTGGCAATCAGGAGGTGTCCATCCCATTTACTTCCGGCCAATTGAATGACGCGCTGAAGTCGCTGACCGTGCTCGATCTGAGCGGCGGCCGCATCACCGGAGTCGAGTATGCCTCCAGCGCGCCGGTTGACCGTCAACTCGGCGATCTCCGCCTTCCCGCTTCGACGAAAGCCACGCTTACGGACTTCATGAGCGCGCTCAAAGGCGCCAAGCTTGAAGTGCGCAGCCTGCCGGGACCCGCCATAACCGGCCGCCTGCTCAGTGTCGAGCGAAAAACCCGCGTCGCCGGCGGCAACACGCTCGAAGTGGATTACATCTCCCTCCTCACAGACTCCGGCGAGATCCGCACCACCGAGGTCTCGCCCTCGTTCACCGTGCGTTTGCTCGAAGCGGGGTTGCCGGGAAAAGTGAATCGTATGTTGGATCTGGTGTCCCTCGGCCGAGAGCCGGACGTCCGCCGCATGGTTGTCTCCACGCAGGGCACGGGTGATCGCGGCCTGTTCGTCAGTTACATCAGTGAGGTCCCAGTCTGGAAAGCCACGTACCGCGTTGTGTTGAACCCAAAAAACGGTAAGTCACCCTTATTACAGGGTTGGGCGATTGTCGACAACACGGTAGGTCAAGATTGGGAAAATGTCGAACTCGAATTAGTAGCGGGCGCGCCCCAATCTTTCATCCAGGAACTCTCGCAGCCTTATTACTCCCGCCGTCCGGTGGTGGCGCTGCCCGAACAGGCGATGAATAGTCCGCAGACCTTTCAGGCCACGCTCATCCCCGGCGGCGCACGCGTAGCAGGCACGGTGACCGATTCTTCAGGAGCGGCGGTTTTGGGAGCGGTGGTCCGCGCCTTCGACAACGCCGGGAAACTGGTCGGCACTGCTAGGGCTGACGCTGCAGGAGACTACGAACTGGCCGGCCTCCCCGAAGGAGCGGTGCGGGTCGAAGTGGAGTCCAGCGGTTTCAAAAAAGGCGTCGTCAACGGCGTTATGGCCAGCAGCGCGTACCCCGCCAGGCACGATGCGCGCTTGGAAGTAGGCAACATGTCGCAAACAGTCACCGTCAATGCCGAAATGGCTCAGTTGAATACGTCGGTTTCGACGGTACGCGGAACGCGCAACCTGGGCGGCGGACGGGGACTCGGTCAAGCTAACGGCGGTCGTGGAGGCGGTAGCATGGGCGGCGTCGTCGGCGGAGTGATCGCGGGCGTCTCCCCCGGCCAAGCCCGTGAAGACCTCCGCCCAGCGGCAGGCGGCCAGGAACTCGGCGACCTCTTCGAATACAAACTCAAAGACCCGATCACCATTCAAAAAAACAAATCCGCACTCGTGCCGATCGTCAACGCTTCAATCGGCGCCGAAAAGATCTCGATCTGGAACGAGTCCTACGGCAACGCGCGGCCCCAGCGCGCCCTCTGGCTCGACAACACCAGCGGCCTGACGCTCGACGGCGGCAGCTTCAGCGTGCTCGAAGAAGAAACGTTCGCGGGCGAAGGAATCTTCGAAGCGATCCGCCCCGGCGAAAAGCGGCTCGTCTCCTACGCCACCGATCTCGCCGTCACGGTCGGTTCGCGTCACAATCGCGAGGTTCAACGAGTGACCCGCTGCATCGTCAGTAAAGGCACGATGATCCACCAAAGCGAGCTGCGCGAAAAGAAAACCTACACCTTCCGCAACGAAGACAAGTCGGCGCGCACGATCCTCGTGGAGCATGCGGTCCGGCCGGAGTTCCGTCTCCGCGGCGATTCGAAGCCCGCCGAAACCGCTGCGGGGTGGATGCGCTTCCGCGTGCCCGTCGCTTCCAAACAGACCGTTGACCTGGTAGTCGAAGAAGCGCGCCCGATAGAGTCGAACCTGGCCATCGGCAACGTTACCAGCGAGCAAATCGTAGCCTTCCTCGATACGGGCAGCATCACCCCTGAGATCGAACAGGCGTTGCGCAAGATCCTCGCTCAGAAGGCCTCAGTGGCCGAGCTCGAAGCCCGCAAAGAAGCGCGCGATTCCGCCCAGGGCAAGATTTTCGACGATCAACAAAGGCTGCGCGAGAACATGAAATCGCTCACGGGCTCCGCCGAAGAAAAGGCCTTGCTGCAGCGCTACACCCAACAATTGAACGCCCAGGAAACCAAACTCGAAGACCTCCGCAAGGAACTCGAACGCCTCGACACCGAAATCGATCAAGCGCAAACCGAGTTGGACCGAATGACGCAAGCCATGGTGTTTGATATCCGCCTCTAGTCATAATTGGCGAAACCTGGACAAAATGGCGGATACCTTGTCTGGGTAATCGCCGAAACAGTACTATTCCCTTTTGAAAAGAAAGGGGTTATACGTTGGCAGCCGCCGTGCTTTTCTAGCGGCATGCGATTCCATGTTGCCTTGTTGTTTTTCCCGCTCCTTGCGAGCTCCATTGCCTTCGGCAAAAAATCCGATGACGTCGTCAATCCTAAGGCCGGCGGGACGACGAGAGTGATCGCGGTCTACAAGAGCGATATCAAACAGTCGCATCTAGACAAAATCACCCGTAAACAGGGCAAGGTCCACCGCGTGATGTCGAACGCGCGCATGGCGTCGTTCGACGTGACCAGCGATTCACTCGACGACCTCGATAAAGATCCCGACATCGACTACGTCACGCCCGACCGCCCGCTTTCAGGCGCCAATCTCGGCGAGGCTGAAAACGCGATCAGGATGTGGCCTGTCGGCACGTGGTACCAGCAAAACGGTAATTGCCGCGGATGCAGTCGCGGAGCGGTCGGCGTGGCGGTGCTTGACAGCGGCATTCAAACCAATCATGCTGACATGGCATGGTGGAACACCACCAACTCCCGCGTAGTCTATAGCCAGAGCTTCGTCGACAACTCCACTGCCGACCTGAACGGCCACGGCACCCACGTTGCGGGCATCATCGGCGGCGAGGGTAACATTTCCTGCCTTCAAGGTGGCCTCGACGCCAGCGGTAATTGCAAAGCCATCCAGACGTTCTTCGGTGTCGCGGCGGGCGTGCAGTTCATAAACTTGAAGGTGCTTGACGCCAACGGCCAGGGCACCGATTCCGGCGTGATCGCGGCCATCGACCGCGCCATCGCGCTCAAGTCCACTTACAACATCAGGGTGATGAACATCTCCCTAGGCCGCCCCGTCCGCGAGTCGTACGTGTCCGATCCCCTGGGCCGCGCCGTCGCGAAGGCGTGGGACGCGGGTATCGTGGTGGTTGTAGCTGCCGGTAACGAAGGCCGCAACAACACCGTCGGCACGAATGGCTACGGCACTATTACCTCGCCGGCGAATCATCCCAAGGTGATCACCGTGGGCGCCATTAACACTTTGACGAACTTCTGGGATGCCGACGACCGCGCGGCAACTTATAGTTCCAAGGGACCCACGATGATAGACCGCGTCGTGAAGCCCGATCTGGTCGCCCCCGGCAACGCTATCGTTTCGCTACAAGCGGTCAATTCGAAGCTTGCCCAACTGTATCCCGCCAACCGGCCTCCGGTTTCATCTTACTGGCCCTGGGCCACCGGAACGTCGCCATACTACTTCAAACTCAGTGGCACCAGTATGGCTGCGCCGCTGGTGAGTGGTTCGGCGGCTTTACTGATCGACAAAGATCCTACGCTAACGCCCGACATGGTGAAGGCACGGCTCATGAAGACGGCCCGGCGCGGCTTTGTCAAGAATGTGTCTGTCTATGAGGCCAGTACGTCCAAGTGGTATGCGGTTACTCACGACATCTTCACAGTCGGAGCGGGCGTGCTTGACATCAACGCCGCCTTCTTCGCTACCGATAAGCCCGCCGGTTCAGCGGCGTCGCCGATCGCGGTGTATAACTCGGCGACCAAGAAGACTTCGCTCAACTTCACCGCCTCCGGTGGAACCAATGTCATCTGGGGCGACGCTGCTAAAAACTTCCCCACCAATGTCATTTGGGGTGACAACGTGATCTGGGGTGAAAACGTCATCTGGGGTGAGAACGTAATCTGGGGAACCAGTGGCACGGGCGGGTTCAACGTGATCTGGGGAACCAGTTCACCCTTTACCAGCGGATCGACTCAGATGGAGTCGCTCAGCATCGCCATCAATGGCGACCTTTAAAACAGCCTTAGTCGAGGGCGGCGCGCCCTGCGCCCTGACCAGCACTTACCAGTGTCTCTCACGGTCATGGTGGTTGCGCGCCTTCTCGGCTATGAATTGCAGAAACCGCGCCGGCGACATCCGCATCTGCATCACCACGGCATTGTCGTTGTCCACTACCATCATTAGTAACTTCACCGTCTTCGTCCCCTCCTCGCGCGCCATAATATTTATAGACTCTCCGTTACGCTCGCGCACGCGAATCACCGGTCGCCAGTGCTCGCCAAACGTCAGATCGGGTGGGTTGTTCCGGTCGCCGATGCCATCCACCACCGCGAGCCTGAAATCGCTCGCTCCCAATGGCCGCGCCGCATTCGACACGAAGCCGATTACTCCCATGAAAGGAATCCATACGCGCTTCTTGTGATAGTGCGATTCGATCGATTTCACCACCCCGTCGAAGTCATCGAGACCTCGATCTACAGGCGTGGCGCTTCCAGCAGCGAGAGTAGTAACAAGGGCGAGGCGCAGGGCGGTCATTTGGTTTCTTCTTCCTTAACTGGGTCGAATTTCACAGTGGACTCCGCTGAGGCGCGGCGGAAGTCGTAGTTCCTCATCGAAAGCGTCAGCGTGCGCGCATACCCGAATAGTACACGCAGGCTAAACTCGGTTCCTGAACTAACCGGGAACCACAGATTGTCGATGGCCTTATCATAAGTGACGCTGTAACCCAACTGACGGAGCGAGATCCCGAAAATGATCTTTACCGCCATCGGGATCTTGTAGGCAAACGTGCTGTTCATCGTGCGTGGATAGAGCGTTTCGGGATCCACCGCTACTTCACCTTTCCAGGGCGGCGAGTCCGGTTCCTTCTTGCGCGGGGCGAAAGCAATCTTGTAAGGACCCGTGGCCTGAAACTCGTATTTCTTTTGATGCTCGCCGGTAAGGGGAAACAAATCCTTATCGACGCCGTCGCGCGAGCCTTCCTTGCCGGTCCAATCGTCGATCAAGTCGTCGATCAATTCGCCGTCGATATCGAAGCCCTTGCAGTTGAAACCGGGTTCGCCGTACCCGATCAGTTCACCCTTACGTTCATACCGGCCTTCGAACTTCTCCAGCTTCCGCTCAAAGCCTTTGGCCGTTGGCGTCACCGTGTAAGTGCGCTTTTCCTCGCGCGCCAGCTTGCCATTCGCGCGCAGTAACTTAGCATGCACATACTGCGTGTAAACGATCTGCTGCCGCGCCTGCTGGCTTGTCTCTTGCGATTCGGCGATCTTCTTCAAGATCTCTTCGATCGCGGGCGCTTGCCGCTCCGCCGACATGAACCCGATTGCTGCGAACCCAGCCGCTAACAGTCGCATAAACCCCACTCCCTTTGACTTGGTACTACTCGTCTTGCTTATCTTTACTCGAACCCTTGTCCTTGCTCTTGTTCTTAGCCGGCCCGAAATTCATATTCGGGATACCAGCCTTGCCGCCCAATGCCCGCAGCTCAGCCGGGTCGATGACACCCACGATGTTGACGATCGTCACTTCTTTGGGTTCGAACGACAGCACCACCAGTCCCGACATTTCCTTGCCGTCCGTGCGAATATAGACGCCCGCATTGTCGCCGCCTGCGCCCTTCTCGCGCACGTCCACCATCTTTTGCCAGCCTGGACCATTGAACTGCTTACGCAGCCCCTCAATGTCGGCCTCGTTGTATTGGCCTTCTTTGTCGAACTCCAGGCTGCGGACATAAATGCCCTTCAGTTTCCCGATGATGCGCTTGGCTTCCGCTTCGTCTTTCTTGTCGTCCGACAGGAAGTTCTTGACGAAGCTAAGCATGTTGCCGTCGAGATTAACCTCCACCGTTTTTGACGCCTTCGGCGCCAGTTGATCGAACTTGATCATGTCGTGAAACTGCGACTGGTCCTGCGCGGCCAACGAAGCGGCGCCCAGTAGTGCGATCGAAATTAACCTGTTCATGGTATTAGTTCGTACTCCTCTCCAAAACTTTGTCCACCACGGCGAGCTTCGCCGACGTAATCCTCAACGCCAGCATCAACTGCTGCTTCGCTTCATCGGCCCGCACTTGTTGCCGCTGCCGCGCCCGATGCACGCCTGCCACGCCAAACGAAAGGAGCAGTGCGGCGGCCAACGCGAACGAAACCCATCGGTTCGCCCCGGCGCGGGGCGGCCGCTCTACCCGCGCCATGGTGCGCCCGGCAAAACCCGGCGGAGGCTCCTTACGCGCCAGCGCCGCGCGCAACTGCATTTCCAAATCGTCGTTCATACCTGTGCCTTTTCCATTCGCCCGCGCAACAACGCCAGCGCGCGATGCAAGTTACTCTTCACCGTGCCCACCGGAATACCCAACGCCTCAGCGATCTCGCCGGGCTCCATCTCTTCCTGAAACCGCAGAATCACGATCATCCGCGAACGCTCCGGCAACCGGGCAATCTGACGGTCCAACATGACGGTGAGCAGCGGATCGTGTTCCACCGCCGCCACGCGTGGCTCCGGCGCCTCGTCCAGCCCGATGCTTGGACGAATCCGCGCACGCCTTACATAGTCGATAACATCGTTGGGTCATCACGCGCCGTAGCCAATTCGTCAAGTGCGCGGCCGATTCAATCGAATAAAGGTTCTTATACAACTGCAGGAAGACATCCTGCGCCAACTCCTCGGCCACCGCGCGGTTCCGCAAGAAATGCCAACCGATCGAGAACACCATCGCCTCATGCTCACGCACGATCGTTGCAAACGCCGGGGGCGTCGCTGAACTCCCCGCGCGTGGCTGCTGCTGAACCAGGTACATCGCCGTCTTCATTGGCTTAATACGCGGCCCAGCGCCTCTAGGCGCCAAAAAAGTTCGCTACTCTAAAGATTCCCTTCGGACAACATGAAAGAACAGAGCAGCAAAAGCAAGAGCATCACGCCGCGCGCCCAGGATTTCGCGGCATGGTATCAGGACGTCGTCCTGCAAGGCGACATGGCCGAACCGGCCGAAGTGGTCAAAGGCTGCATGGTCATCAAGGCCAATGGCTACGCGGTGTGGGAGCGGCTGCAATCCGACCTCGACCGCCGCTTCAAAGCCACCGGCCACAAAAACGTCTATTTCCCGTTGTTCATTCCCGAAAGCTTCCTGAAGAAGGAAGCGGAGCACGTCGAAGGTTTTGCGCCTGAACTCGCGGTGGTCACCCACGCCGGCGGGAAGAAACTGGAAGAGCCGTTGGTGGTGCGCCCGACCTCGGAGACCATCGTAGGCCACTTCTTCGCCAAATGGATCCAGAGCTATCGAGACCTCCCACTGCTTTTTAACCAATGGGCCAACGTCGTTCGCTGGGAGCTGCGCACACGCATGTTCTTACGAACGTCGGAGTTCCTTTGGCAGGAAGGCCATACTGCCCATGCCACCCAGCAGGAAGCATATGAAGAGACGGTCCGTATGTTGCATGTCTACGGTGACGTGGCCGAGCAGCTTATGGCGATGCCAGTCATTCGAGGCGTGAAGTCCAAATCTGAGAAATTCGCGGGCGCCGATCGCTCATTCTGTATTGAAGCGATGATGCAGAACGGCTTAGCCCTGCAAGCGGGCACCAGCCACGAACTCGGGCAAAACTTCGGCAAAGCGTTCGACGTCACCTATCAAAGCAAAGAAGGTAAGCTGGAATACGTTTGGCAAACCTCTTGGGGCGTATCAACCCGCTTGATCGGCGGCTTGATCATGACCCACTCGGACGACCGAGGTCTGGTCCTCCCGCCCAAGTTAGCTCCTACTAAAGTAGTAATTGTTCCGATTCTTCGCAAGGAGTCCGATATCCCCGCGCTGCTGGCCAAAGTCCACGCCGTTGCCGAAGCCTTGAACGCAGCCGATATTACTACAGAAGTAGATGCACGCGAAGAGCAGAGCCCCGGAGCCAAGTTCTTCCATTGGGAAATTCGCGGCGTGCCGGTCGTCATCGAACTCGGCCCCCGCGACTTGGCCGCCAACACCTGTGTCGTCAAGCGCCGCGATCTGGGAACGAAGGAGCCCGCGTCGCTGGACGATCTCCCGGCTACCATTGCCGCGCTCCTCGCCCGCATGCAGACCGAGCTCCTGGAAACCGCCCGCAGGCGCCTGGCCGATAACACTGTCCTGGCCAACTCAATCGGTGAAGTCGAAGAAATCCTGAACCCCGTGACCGCGGAAAAGGGAGGCGGCAAGTTTGTCATGGCGCACATCAAAGACGATGCCGATTGCGACGCCCGCATCAAGGAATTCAAGGCCAGCGTGCGTTGTATCCCGCTCGAAGATAAGTTCGACGGTCCCGGCAAATGCATCATCACTGGCGAAACCGTGTCCCACCGCTCAGTGATCGCCAAAGCGTATTAAGACGGCAAGTCTACTCGATGCCGAAGACCAGCACCGAGTTGCCCGCCGCGATCGCCACATATTGCTTGCCCTCGCTCCGGTAGCCGATCGGGTTCGCCCAGATTTCTCCGCCCGTCTGAAATCGCCATAGCACCTTGCCGGTCCAGGCGTCGAGCGCGAAGAAGTAACCCTCCATCGTTCCCGAAAACACCAGATCGCCGGCGGTAGCGAGCACGCCGCTCCACGGAGGCGACTGCATGCGGAACTCCCAGGCTTTCCCGCCTGTCAGCGCGTTTAAAGCCAGCAACGCGCCGTAGGCTTCTTCGTTCGGAATGTCGCGTTTGGTCGCGCCCAGATACATACGTCCCGATTGAAACGTCGTATCGGCCTTGAAATAGTAGCCGCCTTTTTCACGCACGTTCTGATAGAACAACTTCGTGCGCGGGCTGTAGGAAGGGCTGAACCAGTTCGAAGTGCCGTCGTCATCGGGGTACACCAGGGCGCCCGTGGCGTTGGCCGCAGTTCGTAGCGTCGGTACAGGCCGCCCTTTGGCATCGATCCGCTCGGCCCAGTTCTGCCGCGCAAATTGCTTCGCGTGAAGGAATTCGCCGGTCACCCGATCCAACACATAGTAGAAGCCGTTGCGATTGGCAAAAAGCATCAGCCGCCGCGCCTTGCCTTGCCACACCGCGTCGACTAACACGGGGATCTGCGTGGCATCCATGTCGTTGACGTCGTGGGGCACGAACTGATAGTGCCATTTCAGTTTGCCGGTCGAGGCATCAAGCGCAATCACCGAGTCCGAATAGAGATTGTCGCCGAGCCGCACGGACCCATCGTAACCAGGACCCGGATTGCCCGTGCCCCAGTAAATCAAGTTCAATTCCGGATCGTAGGAGCCGGTCACCCAGGTCGACGCGCCCCCTTGTTTCCAGCTATCGCCCGCCCAGGTTTCATTTCCGGCCTCGCCCGGCCCGGGAGCAGTCCAGAAACGCCAGGATCGCTTGCCGGTGCGGGCGTCGTACGCATCCAGGAACCCGCGCACGCCATACTCGGCGCCGCCCATGCCCACGATGATCTTGTCTTTGATCGCCAGCGGCGCGGCTGTCAGAGTGATCGCCTGCTTGTGGTCCGCCACTTCCACGTCCCAGCGAACGCGGCCCGTCTTCGAGTCGAGCGCCACCAGATGCCCGTCAATCGTCGCCACAAACAGTTGATCGTCAAGCGCCGCTACGCCTCGATTCACCTGTCCGCAGCAAACCGCGATGCCTTCGGGAATCGCGCGGCGATAGTGCCAGATCGGCCGGCCCGTGCGCAGGTCGAGCGCAGTCACATCGCTGGGCGGGTCTGTGATGTACATGACGCCGTCAAACACCAGCGGCATAGTTTCGAAATGCTCGCGCCCGTGCGCCTGATAAATCCACGCCGGCTTCAAGCGTTGGATGTTGGTGCGATTGATCTGGCTCAACGGCGAATAGTGATGGCTCGCATAGCCGCCGGAATAGGTGAGCCAGTTGCCCGGTTCCCGATCCGCGTGCAGGATCCGTTCATACGGCACTTGCGGGAAGACCGAGGCTGCGGACACAGCGAAAAGCAGTAACGCAAGCCTCATTGCCCGTTCTCCAACCCGGCCAAATAGGCCACCAGGTCATCAAGTTCGGCCGCCGTGAAGACGCCGCGAAAAACAGGCATCGAGGTCTTCCCCGGTTCCTTCTGCAACTCCCGCAGTTCGGTCTTCCAAAAGGAATGCACCACGCCGCCCGCATCGCGAATTTGTACGGAGAACGTATCCTCATTGACGCGCGCCCCAGTAATCGCGCGCCCTCCCGCTGACGTAACTGCCCGCAGCCGCACGAAATCAGGCGGAACATCGGCGGCCGGATCGATAACCGATTGGCGCAGATGATCCGCGCTCCGCCGCGCCCCGATGCCCGTCAGATCGGGCCCGAACGCTCCACCGCGCCCGTTCACCGTGTGGCATTTCGCGCAGCCGCCCTTGCCCCGATAGATCGCTTCGCCTCGCGGCCGGTCGCCGGGAATCGCCGCCGCCGCACCCATCGCCTGCCCCAGGCTCCGCACGTGCGCCGCCACCGCGATCAGTTCGCCCTCATTCAGCCAAGTCCCCGGCATGCCCGTGCCCGGCAGACCGCGGCGCACGATCCGCTTCAGCGCCTCGTCATCCGGTGCATGCCGAAGCTTGGCGCGTGTCAGTGCCGGGCCGCGCCCGCCTTCACCCCGCTGCCCGTGGCAGATCGCGCATTGGCTTGTGAAGATCGCTTCGCCGATTGGGGATTGGGCTGCCAACAACAGCCCCAATAGTGCGTTGTGCATAGGGACGATGGTAACCCGTTACTCACTCATCATTACTCACTCATTAATGGAATCCTCATTCCGCGCCCGGAAGTAACGCCGCAGATCATCGCGCAGCTTCTGCCTGCCCACCGGCAAATCGTACAGACTTTGGATATCGCGCCGCAAATCCGTCCAAGGGTCGAACCTGTTATCCACGTAGATCCGCCAACGATCGCCATACTTCCGGTCCGCCTTCCGCCCATGCCATTGATGCAGCACTAACCCATCGACATACCCGGCGTTGCGTTGCAGCACCGAAGCCCGCTCCTGCCAAAGCAACAACGAATTCCTGAAATTCGGAGCCAAATCCGTCAGCTTCGCATCGCGATAAGGCCCGCTCCGCTCGATCGTGCCGAGTAACCCGCAAGCCATATGACGATCCGCGCCGCCCGTCACCGCGAAATCCAGCAGCCCGCCCACCGCATTCAACGCCGACCGCCGCGCCGCCCAGGCAAATCCCGGATGCCCGTTCGTCGAATACCCAAACCGCATCGATGTGTTCATAAACGTCTCGTCGTTGCAGTACGCATACATGAATCCCCGGTGCTGCTTGGCGGCCAGTGGCGCGAATTTTGGACCGACATCCTGCGCGAACGAGAACATCTGCACCACTTCGAAATGCTGCAACTGCTGCAGCGTTTCAAAAGCCCAATCCGGCCGCACGAACGTCAGATCCGCATCCACCCAAGCGAAATACGCCGCATCCGGGCACGTCGCCACTACGTGGGCGAATAGCAGATTCAGAGCATTCTCTTTATGCCAGAGTTCGCAGTTCGTTCGTACCTGCAGATGGTAACGATTCCCCGCCTGCGTAATCATAAAAGGACGGTCTCCATAGGCGACCTCGACGGTCCAAAACTGGACGTGCGGCCCGGCGTTCTGCGCGACGAAGCCCTCGTAAAGCCGATACCGCGATGCATAGCGCACCGGGTTCGAAATCATCGTGCAAACGTGAAGAATCGCTTCTCCGCCCAGGCCGCGGCCAAGCGGGCGGGGAGAGGAAATGGTGGCTGGTTGGTGTAACATCGGTTGACCCATGCAGAGAGTACCGTTGCCGCTCCAAATCAACGGCGCCACCCGGCGGCGTAAGTACCTTGCCGCAGTAGGAGAAGAAAATTATGGGTTACGTGTGAATGACAAAGTTTGCATCGGCGGGCGCGTGTGAAGCAGAGCTTAAAACCGATGATGACCGCCACCGCGCCAACCCAGGAACAAGTCGATCTGATCGCCCGGGATCTCGCGCCGGACGTGGTGCGGATCCGCTTCCGGCTGAATCGAGACTGGCCGGCCCGACCCAGCCATTCACTTCCGCATCGTCCTCTCCGATCACGCCAGCCGGCCCGCGCGCCTGGCGGACGTCGCAGGAACGGTAAGAAGCCGCCTGACTGAGTCGCTCGGACTCGGCGAATCGGACCGGATCCCTTACTTCCGTTTCCGCAGCCAGAGTGAGTAAGCGAAATTGGGAGAGGCGGCTTGGGAATAGCGCAAGACCTACTACAAGCCGGCCATCTTGCAACTTAATTTAACTTACCAAGGCGTGAATGCTACGCAGGCCGATCTCAGGCGCGCGGTCTCAACGGCTTACTATGCGTTGGTTCCACCTTCTGATCGAGGATGGCGGCCAACGTTGGCTCGGTGGCTTACCCGCCGCGGAAATCGGCGTCCAGCGGGCCTTCGACCACGGGCCGATGAAGGCATGTTCACTTCTGTTCAACCGGCGCTTTAGCAGGATTGGCACGGTTCGCAGTTTCCGGTACCTCCGGCGCTCCGGTCGGTGGCCCAAGCCTTTGTCGATTTACAGGAAAAACGGAATCTAGCGGACTATAACAACGACGATCAGTGGACCCCTACAGAGGTCCAGGAGATTCTGAACACCGCAACGTCAGCCTTTCAGAACTGGTTGACCGTTCGGAGTGATCCAATGGCTCGGAACTATCTCTTATGGATGTTACTCGGTAGGCGCCGCTAAAACCGCTCCGGCCGCCTCTTCGTGCGCCACACCCCCCGCTGGAAACGAAACCAACCCCCGGCCGCCCCGCCGCCCATCCAGCAGCACCGACATCTGCTCCTCGCTGCACAGCAAGTCCGCCAGCGAAGTCTTTCCCAGCACGTCGCTCATCACGCCCTGAATCGTATTCCAAAGCACCCGCAGCGAACAATCCACCGCGTGCGTGCAACTCTCCTGCCTCCCCGCATGGCGTTCGCAAAACTGCGGACTAAAAAAACGCCCGCCCAGAATCGTGATCACTTCCTCCACATTAATGCCGGCAGCGGGCCGCGACAACGTGTATCCGCCGGACTGGCCACGTTCGCTCGTGATCAACCCCGACATACGCAGCAGCCTCATCAGCTTCGCTACGTTAGGTATCGACAACCCCTCCGCCTGACTGATTTCGGGAATAGTCATCGACTGTCCCGCCGGAACCCGAGCCAGGTGGAGCAGGCAGCGAAGGCCGTACTCTTCCTGAGAACTCAATTTCATAGCGTAATTCTAACAGTATGTCCGCCGCGCCCAGCGCGCCTTCGCTATTCGCTACTCTGGTGAGACTCAACCCCTGGAGACCAAACATGCACTCAGGCAGGAATTATTCGCTCAAAGAAGTCATGATCTGGACCCGCCGGGAGACCCTGGTGTTTCTCCTTCTGGCCGCCGTGCCCACGCTCGCCTATCAACTGGGCGGCTGGCGTTGGCTGACACTCCCATGGCTTCCGATCGCGCTGATTGGCACAGGCGTGGCGTTTCTCACGGGCTTCAAAAACAGCGCATCTTATGGACGCCTCTGGGAGGCCCGCCAGCTCTGGGGCGGGATTCTCAACCTAAGCCGGTCCTGGGGAATGTACGCGCTGGACCTGCCTGAAAGCGCCCGCGCCCGCGTCGTGCATCGCCACATCGCCTGGCTGACGGCGCTACGCTACCAACTTCGCGAGCATCGAAGCTGGGAGAATATGCAACGCAAGCATAACGCCGAGTACAAGCGGCACTACCAGGTGGACGAATGGTCCGGCAAGCTTGAATTGAACAGGAACTGGAGCGGCTCATCGGACCCGTCGAAGCGAAAGAGACGATGGCGAAGAAAAGCCGTGCGCTCTACCTGCTGACTCTGCAAGCCGCCGAAATGCGCACACTGGCCGCGAGCGGTGCGATCACCGAATTCCGGCATTACGAAGTGGAGCGATTGCTCAGCGACATCGTGCAAGCGCAGGGCGGCTGCGAGCGCATCAAGAACTTCCCCTACCCGCGCCAATTCGCCACATTGAACCTATTCTTCGTCTGGCTGTTCATTGCGCTCACTCCCTACGGCCTCTTGCAGGAATTCAAGGCGATGGGCGATGGCTTTGTCTGGGTGACGATTCCGGCCAGCGTCATTGTCTCGTGGGTTTTTCACACGATGGACAAGATCGGCGAGATCTCGGAAAATCCCTTCGAGGGCAATCCAAACGACGTGCCGATCACCGCCTTGAGCCGCACCGCCGAGATCGATCTCCGCGAAATGCTGGGCGAATCGGCCGTGCCCTTCAGCGTGTTGCGGCGCGGCGCGGGCGGCGGTGGGAAAGCTGGAACGTGGCGAGATCCGGGCAGGCGAGATCACTGAGCTCGACTACCAGCAGAACGCGATCGAGCAGATATTCCTGGCCGAACGGGATCGCATCCTCGGCGCGCCTGACCGGCTGGTGGCAGCCACGCAGGTGATGTATGAGGCGATTGAGCGCCGCATCGACACGCTGGTACCCGTGTGCCCATCTGATTCTAATGGGTGCGGTGCTGATCAACGCCGACCATGAGGCTTTAACCAACGGCCGCCACTCCGGATCACAGTCGGCGTCGATGGAATCGCCAGGTGCGGGCGCAGCCGGACCCATCGAAGCGTCGTGCTCCCGAATCCCTAATACTGGCCGCCAGACGTCGTAGTCGTACTTGTCGTCCCAGGCGAGAATCCCCGCATCGCCCATCGCTGCATTCATCAGTGCAAACAAGCGCGCATTCCTGTCGTTGGCCGACGGGCCCGTGTTCTTCAACTCGGCGATTTTGCGCGCGATCTGATTGTAGAGGCGTGGCGGCGTACCCAAATTGCGAACGCCATCGTAGGCCCAATAAATGCCGATCAGCGTCTCTTCTGGAGTGCGCTTGCTTGCCTCGGAGGTTGTGTTGCTGTAGGATGCCGGAAGCCCGCCCATCAAATCCGGCGGGATCCCCTTCCCGCGGACCTGCTGCAGGGCGCGGTTGTATTCGGGAGAGCCTTTTGCGGCGGGAAATTCAGCTTGTGACGTTCCGATACAGCAAAACACTTGCTGCCTTCGCCGTAAAAGGGCGCGTGGGAGCCTTGGGGTGGCACAACCGGATCGGGCCGATGACGCCCTGGCGCCGTCGAATGCACGTGGCCAGCGTTTCCCGCACCTGGGTCGGCGGCGCGATCAGCCAATATGGCGTTGGCGACATCCCTTCCGTAGTCCACACCGAGATCGGGTCCAGGAAAACCGGCGTCGACGAGCGCCTGGTCAAACTCGGCTTGTTGGCCGGGGTATAAAACGGATAACGTTCGATGAGCGGCGCCAGCCACTGCCGCTTTCCGGGCCCGCGCCACCTGCGGGCGGAAGCCCCGGCAAATAGGCGGGAAGGCTCACAGGGTTCCCCCTCGCGCCTGCGTGCGCGTCGTACATCGCAAGGTGAATGATGGCGAGCGCCCGCGAACTCAGGGTGGGCCCACCCTGCTCGAGCAACGGCTCGGTTCCCGGTGGAATGTCTGTGAAGTCTCTTCGGTTGGCTTCAAGCGCCACCGCGTTCCAAAACAAAATATGGCTCATTGTTCTCTCCGAGTACCTTTCTGGGCTAAGTAGTTATCCCTTTCACTCATCTAGCCCCAACCTGTTGTGCCTGCTGTTTTGGGGATTTGACACGACCGGTCAGGGTGTCGTAGGTCTTTGGAGAGG
>JAYUSQ010000130.1:0-20665 GCA_043755595.1 Acidobacteriota bacterium
CGGCTCATGCCCCTCCACAAAGTACGGCGTCCAGCCGTAGCCGCGGAACAACTGATCCAACTCCTCGCGAGTGATACGGGCGAGGAGGGCCGGGTTGGCGATCTTGTATCCGTTGAGATGGAGGATTGGCAACACCGCCCCATCGGTGGCGGGATCGAGGAACTTATTGGAGTGCCAAGCCGTGGCAAGCGGCCCCGTTTCGGCCTCGCCATCGCCGACGACGCACGCGACAATCAGATCGGGATTGTCAAACACCGCTCCGAAGGAATGGCTGAGCGAGTAGCCTAGTTCGCCGCCTTCGTGGATTGAGCCCGGGCACTCCGGAGAAGCGTGACTGGGAATTCCTCCGGGGAACGAAAATTGTTTGAAGAGCTTGCGTAGTCCGTCCTCATCCTCGCTAATATCCGGATAGATTTCGCTATAAGTTCCCTCGAGGTAAGTGTTACTGACCACTGCGGGACCGCCGTGGCCGGGCCCGGAGACAAAAATCATGTCCAGTTCGTACTTCTTGATCGCGCGGTTCAAGTGCGCGTAGATGAAGTTCTGCCCGGGGGTCGTTCCCCAGTGTCCTAACAGCATTCGCTTGACGTCGGCGAGCGCCAGAGGCCGCTTCAAAAGCGGATTGTCGAAAAGATACATCTGCCCCACGGAGAGATAGTTCGCCGCGCGCCAAAAGGCGTCAATCTTACTCAGTTGTTCCGGGTTCAGCGTCTTGGTTTCCATTTTCACTTTGCCCATCGGGACGACCTCGCTACTTTCACTAACTCAAGAATCAAGAGGGGCATCAAGCCCGCGGACATAAGCAGGATAAGATCGGCGTACGGCATGTTAGGAGTCTTCAGGAATCCACCCAGCGTCGAGTTATGCTGGCTCAAGATCTGAATGCCGAAAGAGATGGCAACTACGGCCAACAGGTTGAGATTGGTGAACAGGGAGATGCGCCAGATCGGCTTCGTGGCGCTGCGTGCGCCGAAGGATCGGAACAGTTCCGCAAACACGAGGGTTGCGAAAGCGGAAGCGCGGGCCGTTTCGAGCGGCTCCGTCCTCAAGACGTGGACATACACAGCCAGCGCGGCGGCCGCCGTCAAAAACCCGGTCAGCAACATTGTCTGCAGAAACAGGGGGTCGGTAATACTCTCAGACCGCAGTCGTGGGCGGCGCTTCATCACGTCTGGGTCTATAGGATCGTTGGCCAGGCAAAGTGCCGGCAAGCCATCGGTGATCAGGTTGATCCAGAGCAGATGAATGGGGAGCAGCGGGGACGGTAGACCGGCGGCAACGCAAACCGTCATGAGTAACAGTTCACCGGTGTTGCCCGCCAGCAGATATTGCAGCGCTTTCCGGATGTTGTCGTAGATACCCCGGCCTTCTTCAACAGCCGCCACAATTGTCGCAAAGTTGTCATCGACGATGATCATGTCAGCCGCCTGCTTGGTGACTTCGGTTCCCGATTTTCCCATGGCGATGCCGATGTCGGCGCCTTTGATGGCCGGGGCGTCGTTCACACCATCGCCGGTCATGGCGACAACAGCGTCATTGGCTTTTAGAGCACGGATGATCCGTAACTTATGCGATGCCGTAACGCGGGCGTAGACGGCCGCTTCCGAGGCGCGCTGCCGCAGAGCTTCGTCGGACAGCTTATCCAATTCCTGCCCGGAGACTGCGGTGTCAACAGCCGCGATTCCGAGTTCCCGGGCTATAGCGGCGGCCGTGTGCGGATGATCGCCGGTAATCATGACGACGCGAATGCCTGCCGCGCGACACTTCGCGATCGCGTCTTTAGCCTCAGGCCGGGGCGGGTCGTACATTCCTGTCAAGCCGACGAACACCAGGTCGCGCTCGACAGTGGCTGCGGTAAAGCCGTCGGTCGAAGCGCCACTCACGTCGCCATAAGCGGAACCGAGCACGCGCAAAGCCTGGGCCGCCATGGAGGAGATCTGCGCCAGGATACGGGCTCGGTCTGGCTCAGTCAAGGGCCGGACTTCAGCGCCCGTGTAAAGGCATGTGCAGCACTGCAGCAACCCGTCGGGCGCGCCGTTACTGAAAGCGCGGAGCGTCCCGTCTGGTTTTTTGCGGATGACCGTACTCCGTTTCCGGTCCGAATCGAAGGGAATTTCATGCTGCTTCGGGAACTCCCGCTCAATTCGCTCACGATCCCCTCCCGCTTTAGCGCCGGCCGACAACAGAGCGCCTTCGGTGGGATCGCCGACGGTTGTCCATGCACCGTCTTTCTCGGCAAGATTCGCGTTATTGCAGCCAAGGAGAACGGTAGCCAGTTCGAGCAACGGCGCCTGATGGAGCCCGTCCGCCTTCTTGCCTTCGAATTGCACCTCACCTTTCGGCCCGTAACCCTCGCCGGTAACTCCATAACTTTGGTCCGCCACATAAAGGACGCGCACCGTCATTTCACCGGCGGTCAAGGTGCCGGTCTTGTCGGTACAGATGACGCTGGTGGAGCCGAGAGTCTCGACCGCCGCGAGTTTGCGCACCAGTGTCCGGCGGCGGGCCATGCGCGACACCCCCAGTGAAAGAGCCACTGTCACTACCGCAGGCAACCCTTCTGGAACAGCGGCGACGGCGAGGCTGATCGACGTCATGAGCAACTCCATGAAATCATTGCCGCGCAGGAGCCCCAAGCCGAAAAGCATTCCGACGATGCCAGCGGCGGCCCACACCAGAATGCGCCCCACCGAGTCCAGTTTTCGTTGGAGCGGTGTTTCCCGGTCGGCGCCCGCCTCCTCCATCAGGCCCGCGATGCGTCCCAACTCCGTCTTCATCGCCGTGGCTACGACCACGGCTTGGCCCGTTCCCGCCGCAATGCTCGTGCCCATGAACACCAGGTTTTCGCGATCGCCGAGCGGGATGTCGACGGCCTCCAATCTCGCAGCGTGTTTTTCTACCGTTTCAGATTCGCCGGTTAACGCCGACTCGATGCACTTGAGCGAGGCCGCCTCCAAGAGCCGGGCATCTGCCGCGACCAGGTCACCGGGTTCGAGCGCGAGGATGTCGCCCGTCACGACTGCCGAAGCCGCAATCGAGACAACCTGCCCATCGCGTCGCACCTTCGCCCCCGGCGCCGTCATCTTCTGGAGCGCAGCGATGGACTTCTCCGCTCGGAACTCCTGATAGAAGCCGACGGCCGCGTTCATGATGACGATCGCCAGGATGGCGATCGCGTCCACCATGTCGCCTAGCACGCCAGAAAGAACGCCGGCAGCGATGAGAATCCAGATGATGACGCTCTTGAACTGGCCCAGGAAGATCCGAAACGGGCTGACGCGCACGCCTTCTTTCAGCTCGTTCGGGCCGTCTGCCAAGAGGCGCCGCGCCGCCTCCGGCGCAGGAAGCCCGCCGGCTGATGAGCCAAGCTTCGCCAGCGCTTCCTCGGCGGACATGTTGTGCCAAGCGTGATCGCTGGAGAGTTCGGCGGCGGGAGGAGGCATCGTTCCGGAAGTCCCAGCGCTCTTCAAGCCGCTGGTCATGCGTTCGCGGCGGCAACGGCCAATCGTCCGTTGCTGGCGGTTCGGATCATCATGAACTCACCAAAATTCTCGGCCGTGAGGAGCCCGACCAACCGTTGGTTGTGTAGAACCGGCAGCGTGCGGCAGGTGCTTTCCTGCATCCGTTGAAACACGCCTTCCAGCATGTCGGAGGAATCGGCTGTCGCTATGTCCCGGCGCATGATCTCACTCACCGGCGGATCGCCTTTCTGTGCCAGAGCTTTGAGCAGGCCATCCCGGGTAACGACACCGACGACTTGGCCGTGGTCCATTACCGGAAAGTCCTGTTGCGAACCGCTCAGAATCAAGCGCGAAACCTGATCGAGGGAGTCGCTTGGCGCGACGGTTTCAAATGTTGTCATCATCGCCGCGCTCACCGGAATTCCGCCCAGGGCCGACTTCATCAGGACCATACTGGCTTCCTGCGCGGCCCCGATCCACACGAAAAAGGCAATGAACATCAGCATGGGATTGTAGAAAAACCCCACCAGTCCGAACAGGAGAGCCATGACTTGTCCCAGGTTCGCGGCGATCTGAGTGGCGCGCGTGTATTCCATGCGCATCGCCAAGAGGGCTCGCACCACTCTGCCGCCGTCCATCGGAAAAGCGGGCAACATGTTGAATACGACGAGCGAAATATTGACCAGCAGGATTCGCTCGGCGAAGGTGCCAGAGGTGATATCCACCGCTGCCAAGCTTAGTCCCCCACGTGTTACCTGGAGCCAACCCCAAAGTGCCGCAGCGATGACGACGTTGACAGCCGGGCCCGCCAGCGCAACCCACAGTTCCTGGCGTGGATCGTCCGGCATCCGTTCCAGCCGGGCTACACCGCCGATCGGAAGCAGCGTAATGTCTTTGGTGCGAATCCCATATCGCTTCGCTGTCAAAGCGTGGCCGAATTCATGCAGGACGACGCAGCCGAATAGGCCCAACATGAAAACGGTTTGGGCCAGAACCACCTCGTGGCTCTTGCCCGCGACCAGGCTGGAGAGCACGGCCCAAGCCATGAAGATCAAGAATGTGAAATGCACTTGCACGCGAATGCCTGCAATCTCGCCTAGTCTCAGTGACCAACCCATGACAGCCTCCCCACGACGGTTTCTGCAGGGCCGGACAAAGCCACCCCGCCACAAATGGTTGCATTTCGAAGGCCACTTTCACCGGCCACGTGTAGCTCGCAGCACCGAGCGCGCGATCATCAGTTCTTCATCCGTACCGATCACGCGAACGGTGACCCGGCTGGCCTCCCGGGAAATTACCGCCGCCGTCTCCACATTGCTCGACTCATCCAGCTCAATGCCTAGAAAGCCGAGGCCTTCGCAGATTCGCGCGCGGACGACGGGCGCGTTCTCTCCAATGCCTCCTGCAAAGACCAAGGTGTCCACCCCACCCAGGATCGCCGCGAACGAGCCGATCCACTTTTTCGCCTGGTAGCAAAACAAAGCGATCGCTTCGGCCGCGCGCACGTTGCCGCTTTCCCGCGCCAGCAGGTCTCGCATGTCGGGACTAATGCCTGAGACCCCGAGTAGGCCGGACTCCTGGTTCACCATTTTCTGAAACCGCGCCGGCGTCATGCCTTCGGTGCGTGCGAGATAGTAAATCAGGCCTGGATCCAGATCGCCAGTCCGCGTGCTCATCACCAATCCCGACGTTGGCGTGAAGCCCATCGTGGTTTCGACGCTCTTGCCGCCGCGGACCGCCGCCATACTGGCCCCGTTGCCAAGATGGGCGAGAATGACACGCCCTTGTGCGGCTGCCGGGTCCAGACGCTTGAGTTCTTCCATCAAATAGGCGTAGGACAAACCGTGGAAGCCATAACGCTCCACACCCTTGGTCAGATACCGCCGTGGAATAGGCAGCAGCTTGGCCACCCGCGGCATGGAGCGGTGAAATGCGGTATCGAAGCACGCCACCTGGACCAGATGCGGATGCCGGTCGCCGATTGCTTCCAGCAACGAAATCTCGCGCGGCAGGTGATCTGGCGCAAATGGCCTGATACGGCGCAGCTCAGCCAAGAGCTTCGGCGTGACACGCTCCGGCTCGGAGTGTTTCATGCCATGCACCACCCGGTGTCCCACGGCTACGATTGACTCGAAGATCGGCCGCGTCTCCAGCCAGTCAAGCAGCGCCGCGACGGCGGTGCGGTGATCGGATGCGCCCAGCCGCCGAAGCGGCCGTGGCTTCCCGGGAGGATCGCCGGCGATCAGCCGCGTGCCACGCACCCCGATCCGCTCGATTTTGCCGTCGAGCCGCCTGCACAGCGGTTCACGTATCTCGTACACCGCGAACCGGATGCTCGACGAACCCCCGTTGATTGTCAGAATGCAAGGCCGCGCGGATTCCGCCATCGGCGCCTAGCAAGCGTTATTGAACAGGAACCAAACTACAATTAGTGAAGTGGGAATTCCCAGTAACCAGGCGAACAGATATTTCATAAGTTCTCCAATTTGAATCGCACCTACCTCAAACTATTGCGCCCGTTCCCGCGGCCGGACGAACCGGAATAGTTGTTGCCAGGAACCCTATCCTTGCCAGCCGCCTTGCGGCACCCAGCCGTTTCGCTTTTCCCGGGCGCGAGCCTCTTCCCGGCTGCGCCCTGCGACCTGTCCGGGCTGCCCGTACACGGTTTCGCTATAAACCTTTCATCATGAGTATCCTTCGCTATAACCCTGCGTCTTCTCTATGCACGCCGACCGCCGAACCATTGTTTGCGAGTAAAAAGAGGCTAATCGCAAGACGAGGCCACTTGCGGGCCTTCAGGATCTGCAGGAAGCGTCATCCTACGCGGTCACGTGACCATCTGAGGTCACAGTGTTCCCATTCGTTGCGTGGCTATTTGTTGGCCTCATTGGTTAGCGCGTGTTGGTGTTGCACATGCAGGGCAAAGGGTGAGACCCGTTTCGGTCGTCAATAGCGAGCCTAGGAGGGCAACACCGATGTTCATGAATACAGCAACCCTGAAGGGTCTGGTGATCCGAGCCACGGATGGCGAGCTTGGAACCGTGGACCAGATCTATTTCGACGACGAAACGTGGGCCGTCCGCTACCTGACGGTGCAAACCGGCGGCTGGTTGGGCGGCCGCCAAGTGCTTATTTCACCCATCTCGATTATTAATGCGGATTGGCAAGCGAAGCGGCTCGATGTCGCCTTGACGAAAAAGCAGGTCGAGAACAGCCCTGACATCGATACGCACAAGCCGGTTTCCCGGCAACACGAGGCCGCCTACCTCGGGTATTACGGATACTCATCCTATTGGAGTGGTCCCAATCTATGGGGCTCCGAGTTTAACCCGGCGGGCTTGGCAATTCCCACCATCGCATCGGCTGAGGAGACCGCCGCTAGGGTGAAAAGAGAATCGGCGGATTCACACCTTCGCAGCACCGAGGCCATCACCGGATATCACATTGACGCGACCGAGGGCGAAATTGGCCACGTGGACGGATTCGTCGTAGACGATGAAGCCTGGGCGATCCGCTACATTGAGGTAGCTACGCAGAATTGGTGGCCGGGCAAGAAAGTTCTCCTCTCCCCGGCGTGGGTGGAAAGAGTAAGTTGGGCCGATTCCAAAGTCTATGTCGCTCTGTCGAGGGAGACGATCAAGAGTTGTCCGGAGTACGACAAAGCGATGCCGGTCACACGCCAATACGAAGACCGGATTTACGCCCATTACGGCAGACCGCCCTACTGGCTCAACGAAGCCATTCGACAACATGAAAAGGCCGCACTCTCAATGAACGGAGTCTAGCGTTTATGAAAAAACCCAAAGAAGTTACTCGAACTTACGAGCTCCCCGGTTTACGTGAGCCGCGAGGCGATCCCGGGTCAGGCGGTCAGTCTGGAGACACACAAGGACTACCGGACCAAGCCGAAGCGGGGTCCGAAAGCGTTAAGGAACTCCTCGAAGAGGGACAATCCTTCGAGGCCGAAGTGATCATGGGCGTGGAAGACGCTCCTGACGCGGATGTTTCTGAGGTTCGCACGAAGGCGATCGCGGAAGACGGCGTGCCATCCCCAGACGTTGAGCGGGGGCTAAAGATCGCCGCGCGAAATCCCTAGCTTCGTCATCATCGCGTTCAGCGTCGTCCGCGGCATTCCGAGCCGGGCGGCGGCGGCGCTGATTACGCCGTCGGACTCCCGGAAAACGCGCAGGATATGTTCCCGCTGCACTTCTTCCAGTGTATCGGCGGGGCCGACGGTCTTGGGGCAGTCCTCGCGCAGTTCCGACACCGGCGCGCTCAAGATGGGACCGCGCGACAGGATCACGGACCGCTCGATAAAGTTCTCCAGTTCGCGCACGTTACCGGGCCATGTCCAACTCACCAGCGCTTTCATCGTCTCGGCCGGGATCTTATCGATGGTCCTGCCCATTTTATTCGCATACTTCTTAGTGAAGTGGCGGACCAGGATCGGTATGTCCTCGATATGGTCGCGCAGCGGAGGCGTATTGACGGGAAAAACCTTCAGCCGGTAGTACAAATCGGGGCGGAAGAGTTTGTCGCCCATCATTTGCGTCAAATTCCGGTTGGTGGCCGCCACCAGCCGCACGTCGATCGGGATGGTGCGCGTGCCGCCCAGCCGCTCGAAGGATTTCTCCTGGAGCGCGCGCAGTAACTTCGGCTGTAGATCGAGCGGTATGTCGCCCACCTCATCGAGAAAAAGCGTGCCGTGATTCGCCATTTCAAAACGTCCAATCTTTTGCCCCAAGGCTCCGGTGAAAGCTCCTCGTTCGTAACCGAACAACTCGCTCTCCAACAGGCCGGTGGGAATCGCCGCGCAATTCAAGCTGACGAAGGGAAGATTCCGCCGCGGACTAATTCGGTGGATGGCGCGCGCAATCAACTCCTTGCCTGTGCCGGTTTCCCCCAGGATCAAGGCCGTGGCGTCGGTTGGCGCCACCAAAGCGACCTGTCCCATCATGCGCTTCATCGGTGTACTGCTGCCGACAATCTCTTCGAAAAACGGCGTGACCTCGGCGGTATCCTCTTCGTCGAGCGACTCCTCCCGCTCGCGTTCCCGCGGCCCGGTAATAAACGTGATCCAACGGAAGGGGGACATTTTCAGGACGGCGGTGGTTACCAGCACCGGCACGCGTGTTCCGTCCTTCCGGAACAACTCTTTCCTAAAAGGCGTACACGCTCCGAAGCGCAATTCTTCTTCGTGCGCAAACTCGTCCAAGGCCACGTATTCCTTCGGCGTAAGATCGCGCCACGGCATTTGGCCGGAGAGGAGATACTCACGGCTGTAACCTACAAGTTCGAGAAACGGGTCGCTTGCCTCCAGGATGCGGTCAAACTCACCGGAAACCACGCCGGCGATGGTCCGCGCAGCCGACGCCGGCCGGACCCGCGTCAAGCTGCGTTGTAACTTCTCATCCCGTTCGTGACGATCGCTAAAATCACGCTCCACCGAGGCAAAACCTTGTAACACGCCCTTGTCGTCGGTGAGCGCCATGACAATGAAGTTAGCCCAGAATCGCGACCCATCCTTCCTTCGGCGCCAGCCTTCACTGCCGAAATGGCCTTGATCGGCCGCGCGCTGCAAGTCTTCGTTCAGTTTTGCGCCGGCGCTATCTACCCTGGCTTCGGCTCCGCCACACAGCAACGAGATATGCTCCCCGATGACCTCGGCACTTTGGTAACCGTAAAGGCGTTCGGCGCCACCATACCAGGCGGCAATCTGTCCTTCGGCATCTAACAAACATAGAGCGTAATTGTGGACCCACGCGGGGATCGGACTTTGAGAACGATCTTGCCGCTCTCCGGTCCGGCTACCCTTGTGCGGCAGCATCACCAGATTGCGCGCGGGCAATCGGCCCGGCTTGGCGGCCTCCGGTGTGTCGTCATCCAGGCCTGCCGGCGCCAGAGCTTCTATTCGTTCGCCGTCTTCGAGAAGGGTCTGCCCGCTTTCAGTGACCGCCGGCTTCGAATCTCGCCCGGCATGCTCTTCCGGGTCAAGGTTTGCCAGCCGGATAGGCGCCGACGGGAACGCGATCACCCGGAACAGCGACTCAAGTTCCTTCGGGCCGTTTTCGAGCAGCCAGCGCGTGTTCCGTGACTGAATGGCTTCGGAGTTCAAGCTGCCCTCCTACTTCGCGCTTTCGATTTCAAAACATCGAAAATGGCAATGCTTCTCATGCTATCACCGCCCTACCGTGTCCTACTTCATTGGACGGCGCCAACCCGCGGACGTTCTCCTGTCCGTCCAAGCCGGCCCGGTCATTCCTTCCAGAGTTCTCGACAACCACAAAGGTGATGTCGTCGGGCTGAGGCATGCCGAGAGTGAAATCCTCAATGCCCTTCAACAACCCCCGCTCAATCGCCTGGCTACCCAGAGTGGCATCCCGCTGGATGATTTCCCGTACTCCCTCCTCGCCGAACATCCCGCCTTGGGGGTTCTCCGCCTTCGTAAGTCCGTCGGAGTAAACCACTAGAATGTCTCCCTGGTCGAGATGGAATCGGCGCGGCCGGTACGTGGCAAAATCGAACATTCCGAGCATGTAGGCATCCGATAGCAACTCTTCGATCTCGCCCGTGGCGGCGCGGAACAGATAGACGGGAGTATGTCCCGCACTAATGAACGTCCCTGCGCCATCCGGACTCAGCAGAAAGAGGAACAGCGTGACGAACTGGGAGGGTAGTGATTTGTCGCAGAGAAGCCGGTTGACCCGCCGGAGTGCTTCCTGCGGTTCGGTCCCCGAGCGGAACTCCATGCTCAGAGCGCCCAGCACCATGGAGCTGAGCAGCGCCGCAGCCATCCCCTTGCCGGAGGCATCCGCCAGCACTCCCATCCATTGCCGCGAACTCAATTGCTGAAAATCGTAAAAATCCCCGCCCACGCGGTGAGTGGGATTGTTGAAGGCATGGATGGTGAAATTGTCGATCTGGGGCAGCAGATGGGGAAGCAGGCTTTTTTGCGTTTCCTGCGCCAACGCCAACTCGCGCTCGTGGCTCATTCGCTCCGCCAGGGTCTTTAGGCGAACCAGCTCCCGGCTGGCCTCAAGTTGCCGCACGGTCTCCTCCAACACTCTTCCATGGTTCGTCGCTTCCAGGTGCAGCAGACGCACCTCCAAAATGTTGTGGACCCGCGCTCGCAGTTCGGCCATGTCGAATGGCTTGCTGACGAAATCTTTGGCCCCCGCTTCCAGCGCCCGCCGCTTGTGGTCTGGCTGAGCGGTCACAACCAGGACCGGCAGGTAGCCACCGGCTTCGATTTCCTTCAAACCCTCCATGACCTCAAATCCGTCCACGCCCGGCATCTGGAGATCCAGCAGAATCAGGTCGTAGCGGTTCCTGAGATGAAGTAAACAGACCGCGCTTGGATCGGTGGTCGAGTGTACCGACGAATATCCGTCGACGCGGAGCATGCCCTTGAGCAGCGCCACATTGGCTTCCTTGTCGTCAACGATCAGGATGCTCGCGTTTAGTATATCCGCGGAGGTGATCATGCGTGTTTTCCCGTGTTCTGTCGCTGCCGGCCGTTCTCATCGGCGGCAGGGCGCGACGCCAGCGCCAAATCGAGCGCGCCCATCAGTTCATTGAGCTTGATCGGCTTGGTCAGATACCGGCAAAATCCCGCCTGCAGCCCCCTCTCGATATCGAGGGGCATAGCATTGGCGCTGAGGGCCACCACGGGAATGTGCGCGGTGGCGGGGTCTGCGTGGAGGATTCTCAGAGCTTCGATGCCGCTGATGCCAGGAAGGTTGATATCCATGAGGATGATGTCCGGCTGCAAGGCGCGCGCCAACTCGATGCCTTTTATTCCGTCAGTGGCGCTGACCAGACGAATATCGGTACGGCGCGCGATCAACTGTTCCACCAGTTGCAAGTTCGCCGGATTGTCTTCCACATAGAGCAGAGAAATTACTGCTGCGCCGGGCTGAATCTGCAACGTCACACGCGCCGCGGGCTGCTCCGGCTCCAGCATCGGTTGTGGTGTGGCGGCTGAACTCAACTCGAACCAGAAAACGCTTCCGACACCGACTGTGCTCTCTACCCCGATCTCACCACCCATCAGTTCCACCAGGCGCTTGCTCATTACCAGGCCGATACCCGTGCCTTCCTCCGCGCTTCGCTCCTGCCCCAACCGGTTGAAGGGTTGAAACAATTGCATCAGCTTTTCGGGCGGCAAACCCGCCCCGGTATCCTTGACGCTGATCCGGACGCGTTCCGGAGTGCTCGTGACGCATTCCACGACGACGGCTCCGTTGGCCTGGCCGTACTTAATCGCGTTGGAAAGAAGATTGATGAGGACCTGCTTTAACCGGGTGCGATCGGCGCTGACAAATTGCGGTGTATTGAACTGGGGGAACGTCATCCTGATGCCCCGCTTCTGCCCCTGCGGGTCGATCATGGCTTGGCACTCGAGCATCACCTCCGACAGCGACGTCGGTTCTGGCGAGAGCGCCAGCTTGCCGGATTCGATTTGCGCCAGGTCCAGGATTTCGTTGATCAGTTCCAGGAGATACCATCCCGCCCGGAGAATCTGATCGATGTTTGCCTTCTGCACTGGTGACGGCGGCGGTGATTCAGAGTTAATGAGCTGGGCGAAACCGAGGATCGCATTGAGAGGCGACCGGAGTTCATGACTCATACTCGAAAGGAAATCCGACTTCGAAAGGTTAGCCTTCTCCGCCGCGGCTCTGGCGCGCTCCAATTCGAGGTTGTTTTGCTGCAACGTACTTTCAAAACGCTTGCGCTCGGTGACGTCGCGCGCCGCGGCAAATACGCCCTTCAGTTTTCGGGCACGGTCATGGAAGGTGGTCGCGTTGTACGACACAACCGTCTCCTTGCCATCTCTCGCGCGCGCGGTTAGCTCATAGTCGGTGACCTTGCTTTCGCTCAACACCAGCTTGATGCCGGCCTCGGCCCGGTTCGGATCGGTGAAGTAATCTTTGAAAGGCGCGCCGATCAGTTCATCGCGCGTGCAGCCGGTGAGCGCCTCCATCTGTTTGTTGACGTCGGAGATGATGCCGCGCGGGTCTGTTGTCATCAGCGCGTCGATATTGGACTCGATGAGCGAGCGGGTGTAGAACTGCTGATCTCGCAGCCGCTGATCAAGCTGCTGCTGCTCGGCCTCCACTTGTTTGCGCGCAGTGTTGTCGGTGCCGATCAACAGATAGCCGATGATTCCGCCAGCATCGTTGCGGAGCGCCGTAACCGAGACGACCGCCGGGAGGCGGCTGCCATCCTTGCGGATATACGTCAGCTCGTAGATATCCTCGATTCCACGCGAGGCTTTGAAGACCAGCGCCTCAAAACCGGGCGTAATCGGAGCCGCCAGTTCGAGGCTCAACGCTTTGGCCCGCGCGATCAGTTCCTGCGGATCGGAAATGTCGGCCGGGGTGATCTTGTCCACCACGTCGACGGCTGCGTAGCCTAGCATTCGCTCGGCGCCGACGTTGAAAATCTGGATGACGCCCCTGGCGTCGGTGGCGATACTCGAGAAATTCGCACTGTTGAAAATGGCGTTCTGCAGCGCACCTGCCTGAAGCAGTGCCTCCTCCGCCCGCTTGCGAGCGGTGTTGTCGGTGCCGATCAATAGATAGCCGATGATTCCATCGGCATCGTCACGCAACGCCGTAACCGAGACGACCGCCGGAAAGCGATTGCCATCTTTACGGACCTTAGTGAGTTCGTAGACATCCTCCATCCCGCGCGAGGCCTTGTATGCCAAGGCTTCAAATCCCGGCTCGATTGGGATGCCAAATTCGACACTCAACGCCCTGGCGCGCTCCTGCTCTTCCTGCATGTCACACAGGTCAGCCGGCATCAGCCTGTTAATCACCTCGGCAGCGGCGTAGCCCAGCATTCGCTCTGCGCCGGCATTGAAAAGTTGAATGGTGCCCTTTTCGTCGGTGGCAATGCACGAGAAGTTTGCGCTGTTTTGCATAGCGCGTTGCAGCGCCCGGCTCTTAACCAGGGCCGCTTCGCGCAACCGATCTGCGGCTGGATCCGGGCGGGGAACCGAATCTACCGGGCCTGCGGCACTCGCGGACATGGCGTATTGATGGCGCTCTACCGACAACTCGAAGTCTCCCTCGGCCGAGAACCACAATGGCGGATTCTCGGCCATATCTCTGCCTCAACCAGCACGTAGCGGGCCAAGCGCAGACTGTGCCGATTCATACGCTGCGCGAAGGGAAAGTAACCATATATGGTCACCGTGGCCGCCTGTGGTTAATCCCAGGAATTGGGTCCCCACCGACGCGGAATGGTGGCGATTCCCTTCGCTGCCGCCCAGCGACAGTTCTGGTGGGCCGCGGCGATCCCGAGGCCTAGTCGCTGGAGCGGGAGGCCATTTCGAAGATCTTCGAACGTAAGCACAACGCTCGCGCACTCTAATGGGAAGTTCGATACATCCAGAAGCCCGCCCGCCTGGAGGCGTTTCTTTCAACCATAAGCCAAGCCGTATGGGAAATGCTGGCGGACCGGAACCTTATTAGACACGAGCCCGCTTGCCCCTCACTATGAACTGAAGGCCCGATGAAAACAGAGACAGCCGGTGTAGCGGCTGTCTCGCCGGGCGATTCTGTCAACCCGGAGCGACCGCACCGATCGCCGATGGTCATTGTAAAGTGGCCGGAACGGCGATCATTCTAATCCTCGTGACAATCTTGGTCTTCGAACCTTAAATGTGCTCAGGCTTCCCAACCGCGAACCCAGCCATTTGGGCCGTTTCTTCGGCCACGTCGCGTTGGCTGGAGGGAAGCTGACTGTCTACCGAGGGTCATGCTGCGGCGACGGTTGATGCGAGGGGCCCTTGAGGAAATGAGATCCCGTGATGAGTGGAGTAAGCTCAGCCGGCCAGCGCCACTTTCACTCGCTCCTTGTCCCTCGCCAGCCGTCAGCGGGACCGTCCGCGCACGGTGAGCGGCTCGGTCCCATCTTCAACATCGCGAACCTGCTTCGAAGGAGCCAACGGCCGCTCACTTTGTGGGATGCCAGACGTAGCTGCCTTCTTTGTCGATATAGCCCCAGGATGCTTCAAGGCGCACGGGAGCCAGCTCATGCGCAAAATTCCCCACTTCGTCGAATCGGGGTGTAATCGCGTACTTACCCGCCAGATTGACATAACCCCATTTTCCTTGGAATTTTACGCCCGCCAGTTGGCCGAAAAAGCTCGAAGCGGCCTCAAACTGGGGGTTGTCCACGAATTTGCCTTTGGTATCGACATATCCCCACAGCCCGTCCGAACAGACAGGAGCCCGTCCGTCGCCGAAGCCGGCCGCTGCCTCAAATTGGGGATTGATCGCAAAGTCGCCGTCCTTGCCGATGAAGCCCCACTTCCCGGACAGGTTGACGGCAGCCAGACCTTCGAAGAAACTGTGGGCGTCTTCAAACTGCGGTTTGATCACGAACGTACCGCTCTGATCGATATATCCCCACTTGTCGCCGATCCGAACCGCGGCTAGCTTCTCCGAGAAGTGACCATGCGACTGTTCAGTGTGTTGGACCGTCACCCAAACCGAGCCGGCGACGTCGTCGAACTGCGGCTCTACGACGAACTCACCTTTGCGGTCGATGAAACCCCACCTGGCCTCCACCTTCGCCGCAGCGCGGCCATCGATGAAGATCCCGGCCGCGTCGAACCGCGGATTCACGACAAAGTCGCCTGAGGTGTCGATATATCCCCATCGGCCTTCCATCCGCACCGACGCCAATCCGTCCCCGAACGCGCCCGCTTGCTCGAACTGAGGCGCGATCGCCGTCTTGCCCTTTTGATCGATGTAGCCCCAAAGTTCACCCACACGAACCGGACTGAGGCCAGACTGAAAGCCCCGAACCGAAACCGCACTCAAGACTTGAAAGGAGTCCTGCTCCTCCCGCTTGAACTGCGCCGGTACGATTACCTTGCCTTCGCGGTTGATGTAGCCGACTAGTCCGTTCTGAACCACGGGAAAAAGCGCCTGTCGCTGCTGCGACTCGGTGCGCGCCGTTGCTGCTGCTGTTGCTGTTGCCATTGTGAAGTCCTTGTGTTTGATTTCCGTCGCATATTTACCGGCACGCGATGGTCCACTCTTTGTCGCGTTCGGTTTCTCAAAGAATTAGTTGCCCATCAATTCTGAAACCACCTCCCGGGCAGAGCCTTGAATCCAGATTGTGACGGCCTCTGCCGATTCCTGAACCCACAGATACCAGGTGTTCCGAAAACAGCATCCGGGCTGTCTCGTCAAAACCGATACGTCGGATTTGAACTCTCGGCTGCAACGCCTTACTCGTGATCGCCGCGTGGACGTTTCTTGACGCACGATATTTCTCGGCGACGCGCTTGCCTTCGATTCCGTTGACGCCGTCGTCGGCTAGCCTACACTTCTAGAGGCAGCGGGACCGTCGGATGTTACGGAAAATTTTGTGGCAGTGGTGTGCCGGATGGCGAGGGAGAGGAAGGATTCAACCTAGCCCCTCCCGGTACCGTCCCGGACTTCTACCTCGCGGACGCGCCCACGCGATGCGGCTTGTCAGTCTTGTCGAAGTCGGCGGTGGCTTGGCCCGCCCGTGTGATATCTTCGGCGCCCGTCCGCCGGAGAATCTCTTCCGCGCGCTTGGCCCAATCGTTGTCATCGCAGTGGACCGACATCAGGCTGCCGCCGTCCTTGACGCGCCCCGCGTAGCGTGTGGCTTCGAATTCCGGCATGCCCATACCGACTAGTCCACCGGCAACGCCGCCGAGCGCGGCTCCTGCGCCGAGCCCCGCAAGCGCCGCCACGATCGGCCCCGCCGCAATGAAAGGTCCCAAGCCGGGAATCGCCAGCGCCCCGATGCCCACCAACCAGCCGAGGCCCCCGCCGATCAGCCCGCCCGTGGCGCCGCCGGCCGTCGCTCCTTCGGGAGCCTTCGAGGTCTTCTCGGTGACGAGATCGTGATTACCCATATTTTCGGGCGTCAACAACGAAATGTCAGCATGGCGGAAACCCGCGTCCTTGAGGCCCAATACGGCTTTCTCGACCGCAGTGCGGCTGCCGTAAATGCCGTATACCGAAATGTTCTCGCTCATTCCTATTTATCTCCTTTGATTACTTCGAGGGAACTGGTGGCCGTCTTGCCGCCTGAGCTCTCTTTCACGAGCGCTTCCACTCGCGTTTTCTCCGCCTCCGACGCCACGGGGCCCCGGAGCCAAATCCGGCCGTCATTGACGACAATCTTGACGTTGTGCGCGTTGGTCGACAGCGCTTTGTCGTCGATGATCGCCTTTCTGAGGCGGGCTACGAGATCGACGTCCGCCTTGCCGTTGCCTTGCTTCTCGGCGGTCATGGTGTTTCCGCTACGGTCGCGCTTGTTACGTTCGGTATTGTCGGCTTGGTAAGCCAGCAAAACGCTCGCGACCGGCAGCGCGAGGAAAATCCGATTTATCGTCATGGAGTGCCTTTCTCCGGCGAGCCGCTCTCAACGGCTGCCGTCCGAACTGTAGACAGCGGCGCGCCGGGAAGCGTTACGGGGTTTCGATTCAACGGCGGCGGAGGATCGCAGCGAGAATCTGTTTCGTTCCGAATCGCAGTTGGCCGGCTGTCCCGGCAATTGTCAGAAAGGGATGAGCGGCTTTGTTCACTTCAGCGGCCGTCTGGCGAACGCGGCCGGCGGTGTCAGAAGCGATCATTTCGACCCTCTCGGCTTGCGATTTCGCCCGCATTGCCACTTCGCCGGCGAGTTGTTCCGATTTCCCGGCGATGCTTGACAGGCTGTCGAGAACTTCCGTTGTGCGAACTGCGATCGCTTTGAGATTAGCTTGGTTCGCATCGGCCATCCCATCCACGGCGGCTATCAAAGTCCGCACTTGCGGCAGAATCGCTCCGGCCTGATTGCGCAATGAGAGCGCAGCCCTCAACATACCAACTGCCATGATCGCAATAGCAATCATTGCCGCAGCCGAAACGGCTAGGGCGACGGTCATGATGCGGATCGAGATGTCGTGAACACCCATGGAACTGTCCAATGCTACCGATGCAAATGGAGGGCCATCCGCAATGCGGGCCGATTCGAGGGCTGCCGTTCGGGCAACCCGGCCGGAATCGCCCTATCGGAGTTACGATTCTTGGCCCGGTGGCATGGATGGCCATGGGGCGTCGCGGTTTGGACGGAGAATTGCAGTCTCAGCAGACGGGATTGTCACTTTTTCGCAAGGAGCGGATTCTATGTTTGGACTAATCGGATGGTTACTTTTTGGTTTGATCGCCGGTCTAATTGCCAAGGCCCTCATGCCTGGCCGAGACCCGGGTGGCTGGATCGTCACCACGCTGCTCGGCATTGCGGGCGCGGCACTCGGCGGCTGGACCGGCCGGGCTCTCGGCCTATATCGTGAAGGCGAACCCGCGGGTTTGATCATGGCGGTGATCGGGGCGGTTCTCTTGCTCGTGGTGCATCGGATGACTTTCGCCAGAACCGCTGTATGAGGTGGTGGCTCGAACTGCTGCGCCGGACGGCTAACGAGTTGGTTGAGGGCGACTGTCTCGATGTGGCTTCGCAGCTAGCCTACAACTTCTTACTCTCAATATTTCCCGCATTGATGATGCTGCTGGCATTGGCCAGCTTCTTCCAGTTGCAGCAGTGGACCGGCGAAGCGGGCTCCATGCTCGCGCCGTTTGCAACGGCGGAGGTGGTTGGATTAATCCGGAACGAGATGGTTCGGCTCTCCGAGCTGAAGAGTGGCGGTATTCTGACTTTCGGCGCCGCGGCCGCTTTGTGGAGCAGTTCATCCGCGCTAGTGGCGGTAGTTCAAAGCGTGAACTCCGCCTATGGCCTGCAGGAGAGCCGCCCCTGGTGGAAGGTTCGTCTGCTCGCGTCGGCACTGACCGCCGCCCTCGGCGCTATCACGTTGGCCGCGATAGTTGGGTTGACCGCGGGATCGGCGTTGGCCCGCCGGCTAGACGATAGTACGGGCGCCGGCTCTGCCTTCGAACTGCTTTGGGCCGTAGTGAAGTGGCCGGTAGCCTTCGCGCTACTTGGCGCGGCATTTTCTTTGGTGTATTACTTTGCCCCGGATGCCGAACAGAAATGGAACCGGACCATGCCGGGCGCCGCACTCGGTGCGGGGCTTTGGGTGGCGGCTTCATTCTGCTTCAAGCTTTACATCGCCAACTTTTCCACCTATCGGGCGTATGGAGCGGTGGGCGCGGTGATCACCATGCTGTTGTGGCTCTACGTATCGAGCCTGGCGTTGCTGTTGGGAGCTGAGTTGAACGCCAAAGTGGAACAAGCTTCGGGCGGCCGGGCTGGCGGCAAGAAGAACGCCGCCGCACCCCTGGCGATCGGCGCCTAGCCAACCTAGCCTACCTAGCCAGGCGGTGTCCGATCCTTTGGAAGAGTGGGAAATCCGCCGGGCAGGAAGGAGCCGCCGGTAATGCTAGCCTTCTGAAGAATCGCCCGAGCCGTATTGTTTGGCGCCGGCGGGCCGGTACGCACTCGCCGCCGAAACGTTATGCGCTCCCTGAGATGCCTCCGGAAGAGAGCGCGGCCTTCGAAATCCACTTTTCCTCCTGCCGGGCATGCGCTGACGGCGTAATTCTTCTGATGGCGCTTTTCGAAAATGGGCGCGCGGTGTCTCCCATGGAGAGCACCGGTGACAATCCGTCCACGTATTCTAGCTTGGTTTGGGTTTGGAGGATCCGGCGCGAAATCTGCGCCTGTTGGCTGGAGCGGCGCAACGCCATCCAGGTCGAGTAGGACAGTGTCGCGACGATCAGAACCACGAGCAAGGAAAGTCGAGAGTTGCCCAGCCCACGAGCTCCGGGAATAGTCCGTGGGCGCGTGCCAGATTTCATTATTCAACCATAGGCTGCCAGATTTCAATGCCCCGCGGCAAAGCCCCTGTGAAACATTTGGCGCCACCCCGTGTCTATGGCGTATGGATAGCGAATCAATCGAGAAGCTGAAGAATTCGATCGGTAACGCCCGGTTCTGCATGTTCACCATGGTGGAGAACGGGCGGCTTTGCAGCCGTCCGATGTCAATTCAGGAAGCGGACTTCGAGGGCCAGATCTGGTTCCTGACGGGGAAGCATTCCAGTATCGGGAAGGCCCTCCGTCAAGACGACCGGGTGAACCTCAGCATTGTCCGCCCTGGAGACAACGTCTACGTTTCTATCTCCGGGCGGGCGCGTTTCGTGGAAGACCGCGCCAAGACGGAGGAGTTGTGGAGCCCCCTTTACAAGGCGTGGTATCCCAAAGGCATCGAGGATCCCGAACTTCAACTCATGGCGGTCGCGATGGACGAAGCCGAATACTGGGACGCTCCCAACGCCGCCGTGGTGATCTTCCGAGGGCTAAAGGCCGCTCTCACAGGCCGTCCGCAGGAGATGGGCGTGCATGAGAAGATCTCCGGCTAGAAATCGCAATTCCAGGCCCGCGCCATTCAGGAATCGGGAGGCAAGCATAGGCTGAACCGACCCCTCGTCGCGCGCTTGCTAAAGGTGTGCCGATGCCTGTAGGAACGGAACGCGCCGCAGCGAAGGCGTCTCCGTCACCGTCTCCGCCAAGTGGTCCCAATTCACTTGCGACGCCAGTGCCGATCCGTTGCAGTTCCGTTCGGAAGGTTTGAGTAAACCGTGGGGATAGATTGTCCTGACCTGTGAGGGACCGGCCTGAGTCTCTTTCGCCCCGCTTTCGCGCGTCATTGAAGCGAGTTCCGCCGCCCCTCGATCGATTGCACGCTGCTCGGCGATTGCACGGCGTCCTACTTCCCGCGCCTGCGACATCGCGGTGACCCTGACGCTCGGCGGTCAAATAAAGCCGCAGATGCAAGTGACCGTGAACGGAGTAGCGAGTGTCTTCACGGTGGCGCTGGTATCCGCGGCCCCTGCCGATGGAGGGCCAGCGGACCATCATGGTTAAACTCCATGATCGGGAGATCTCACCAAGTTATGCTGGATGCGCACCCCCTGGCTTGTCCGGAATTCAGCAGGTGAATGTGCGTATCCCGGGCACACGGATCTGAAAGCCGGCCTGCGACGATTCAATTGAAGAGAGAGGGCGCTTTGCAGGCCGTCGAGAATGCACTTGGCGACTCGCGTGCAGCACATCGGCTATGAAAGCTCTTGTCTATCATGGACCCAAAAAAGTAAGTGTCGACAAAGTCCCGGACGCCAAGATAGAGAAGCCCACCGATGTGATCGTCAGAATCACGAGCACTAACATCTGCGGCTCCGACCTGCACATGTACGAAGGGCGCACCGC
>JAYUSQ010000131.1:0-20645 GCA_043755595.1 Acidobacteriota bacterium
TAAAGCTATTCGTGGCGTTGTAGCCTTCCATGCGCAGTTCGAACTTCACTCGTTCGGTGACCGCGAATTCCTTGGCGAGCGTCATGTCCAGGTTCTTATACCGCATCCCTTTGAGGCCCGAGTACTGCAGCGGGTTCGTGCGGCGTGTGAAGGCGGGCTGTTGCGAGAACTTCGACGTATCGAACGCTTTGCTCTTGGTCGGACTGTCGAGAGTCGGATCGCCGTTTACCACCAGCGTGCCGAATCGCAGGTACTGCCCGGTGTTGAACGAGAAGATGCCGCTCAAAGACCAGCCGCCGAAAACGCCGTCGACCAGGCGATTGGCGCCCGACATATACTTGCGTCCCTTGCCGAAAGGCAATTGGTAGATCGACGCCGTCGAAATGCGATGGCGTGGATTCACTGCCGGTTGGTAGGTCAGGTTGTTAGTGAAGTTGTCCTGTTCGTCCCAGTATTCTTCATTCCGCTCGCGGTTGTAGTTATAACCCAAGACCAGGTTAAAGCCGTTGACGAAGGCGCGCTGCACCGAAACCTGCAAAGCCTGGTAGCGATTGTGTCCCAGACCCGTCAGGCGCTGTTGAATATCGCCATACTGCGGATACTGGCGGAGTAACTGCGTGATCGGTACGTTGGCCTGCGTACGGAGCTGCCCGGGCATCTTGTCGGCCGCCAGCTTATTGAAGAAGGGATTAGGCACGTTGGCCGCCACCGCCGAGCCTCTGCTGTAGCCGATGCGCGGATCCACCTGATTGATGTTGCGGGTCACTGGCGCGTTCTTGCCGAAGTTCATGAAGTAGGTTGTATCCAAAACCAACTTCCCTGGCAGCGAACGTTGCAGGCTGACGTTAATGCGGTCGTTGACGCCCACATTGAAATCCTGGTTGTAGAAAATCGGCGAGCCGCCGAGATCGGTATAACGCCCGAAGGATTTGCCGCTGACCGGGACCAGTCCGCCAGGGAATGGATTGTTGAGGCGCGATTGAGGCACGCCGCTGAGCAAAGGCAATCCGCGTGAAGTGGCCTCAAATCCGGGATAGAACACGCTACCCAGCACGTCGAGTCCATCGGTAAGGGTTGACGGCACCAGGTAGCGCGCATAGCCGACGCGTAACGACGATTTGTCGTTCAGCCGGTACGCAACGCCGATGCGAGGCATAAACAGGGCCTTCTGCGCATTCCAAGAACCGCGGTTGTTGGCGTCCGTAAAAACCCAGGCGCCGTTGAAGACGGCAGGCTGTGTCCGAAGCGATGCGGCGGCGGCGGGAATCACCGGAGCGTTGGCGCCCTGGAATTCGGGGATCGGCGAGTTCACGTCGAGGAATCGCGACAGCCTGTCTTGCGGATCGATCATCGGCGATTCATATTCGTACCGCAGCCCGATGTTCAAGGTGAGGCGTTGCGAGACCTTGAAATCGTCGTGGAAATACAAACCGTAAAAAGTGTTCCTGTGGCGTTGAATCGGCAGCGACTGGATGAGCGTGCTTTCGTCCAAAGCGCCGGTGAGCAACGTCGCCCAGGCATCGCCACTCAAGTTGAGATCGGGATTCAGGAAGGTGTTGGCCGTCAGTTGCGGTTTGACATCGAAAGAAACCGGGCGCGGCCGCACAGCCACAACCCTCTGCGAACGCCATTCGCCGCCTATCTTGTAGTAGTGCTTGCCTTGCGCGCGAGAGATCTTCGACTGCATGTTGTAGGTAGTGGGATCCTGGAACCAAAAACCGGTGCGCCCCAGCGCGGTGGCCGTAGGTCCACGGCGGACCGTGAAGCCGGGATAGTAGATGGCGGGGTCGTTGGCCGAGTAGGCCTTGTGCCAGTCGGTCCCCAAAATCGTCGTCAAGTTGGCGCTGGTGAGTTGTGACTCGGCGACCGAGAATGAATCGAAGATCCGGTTATAGCCGCCCCGGACGTTGAGCACGGTGCTGGCATTCAGCGTGTAGACAGCATCGACCACCGACGTCCAGGCGTGCCGTTCACTGCCGTTGGGCGCTGCGGCGACCGAGTTGGCGAAGTTGTCTTGCGTCACGAAAGTCTTGAACATGGAAAAACGCCCGAAGACCTTCAGCTTGTCGTTGATGTTCCAATCGGCGCGGTCCGAAAAATTCCAATACTTCACGCGCTCGGCGAAACCGGTGCGATAGTTATTCACCAGATCCGATCCCTCGCCCGGAAGATTGGGCTTCCAGATGTCGTTCATCACCCGGCGGCCCACCGGATCCTGCTGTGCCACGGGGATCACATTGTTCGGATACGGCGTGCGAGTCACGGTGCCGTTGGCGGCCAGTTGCGTCGTGAACGGATCATAGATGGCGCGCAAACCGCCACGAGCGTTGATGGACTTTGAAAAGTCTCCGGTACGTTCGAGGTCGGTTGGCAGCGTAGCCGCTACGGACCGAGGATCCTGGCTGCGCCAAACTTCATACGAGACGAAGTTGAAAATTTTGTCTTTCTTAATCGGCGAGCCTAAGGTGCCGCCATAGATGTGATTGCGCGTGAGATTGGCGCGCCGCGTAATGTGATCGGCCACCGCGTTAACGGCTGGGTTGCGTCCCAAATAGTAGGCAGTGCCATGGAATGCGTTCGTGCCCGATTTCATCTGCACCGTGATCACGCCACCCGCCGAGTGTCCAAACTCGGCATCGACGGCGTTCTGCTGGACGTTCACTTCTTGCACTGCGTCCATCGCCGGCGTGTAGGCCGACTTCTCGGACGCCATGTTCGGCGCCCCATCGATGACAACATCGTTCTTCGTCGTCGTGTTGCCGCCAACGTCGATTTGTGTAGCCGCCCAGTGGTGATACGGGCTTTGTTCGGTGGTGGACCGCAGCACGGCAGCCGGATTCAATTGCGCGAGCAAGAAGGGGTTGCGGTTGATCACCGGCAAGTCGTTCGTCATCTTCTTGTCGAGCGTCAGGCCCATCGTCGAAGTGTTGAACTGCACCGAAACCGGCGACGCTTCAACCGTGATCGCTTCGCCGACGGCGCCAACTTCGAGCTTCGCGTCGGCCGTGACCGCGCCTCCGGTTTGCACCAGAACGTTCTTCTGGACGAATCGCCGGAAGCCCTGCAATTCCACGGTGACGGAATAATTTCCCGCAATGACGAAATCGAACAGGTACTGCCCGACTTCGTTCGTCTTGGTGACGGCGGTCACGTTAGTGTCGTTGTTTTTCAGGGTCACCTGCGCCCCAGCCACAACGGCCTGGGACGAATCGGTGACCAACCCCTGAACGCGCGCCCGGACATCCTGTCCAAAGGCAGCAGCGACTGCAAGCAATAGCAAAGCTAGAGCTTTCAAATTTCTCATCTTAAAGACCCCCTCGAAGATAGACCTGCTTCTAAATTGTACAGGAGCACGTGCATCCTTGCTGAGGGAACGTCTCCAACGTCCTACCCTTTGGTATGCTGGCGTTTTGGCGCCGACGCAATTCCGGCAACTCACGCTGCTTTGGATGATGTCCCAGTCCGCGACAGGGCAGGATTTTACCGGTGTGAAGGTGTGTGCCTCCTGTCATCCGTCACAAGCTGCCACTCACCTCCAAACCAGCCACGCGCGGTCCTTGTTTCCGTTCACCACCCATCCTTTGCGAGAGCGATTCGCCAGCGTGAAAGCCGACTGGGCGTTCGGGGGGGGCGATCAAGCCGTGACCTTCGTCAGCCGTCTGGACGGCGAGCATTACCTGGAACACGGACTCAGCTACTACAAAGCGGCAGGAAAATTCGGCATCACTCCGGGCCACCGCGGCATAGCAGGTGAGCGCTATCGGACCTTCGACCCCAATGCGGCGATCCTGAAATGTTTTCAGTGCCATTCGACCGGGCCGCTGCATCTTCGCGATGGTTTTCGCATTGAACCGGCGGAGGCTGGCGTGCATTGCGAATCCTGTCACGGGCCGGGCGCGGAACATGCCGCAACGCCGAACGTCCGGCTGCGCAATCCGGGGAAGATGACGGGCGCCGCCATGAACGAGTTGTGTGGGGCCTGCCACCGCCAGCCGCCGAAGAATCCTTTTGAGAGCGATTGGAGCGACCCGTGGAACGTGCGGCATCAGCCAGTGTATTTGTCGCAGAGCGCATGCTTTCTGAAAGGCGGCGTCACCTGTTCCACGTGTCATGTGGCGCATCAGTCCAGCGTGAAGCGCGATGCTTGTAGTGCCTGCCATCCTGCGGCCAAACATCGTATTGTGACGGCGGGCAAAAGCTGTGTGAGTTGCCACATGCCGGCGGTGGCGCCGAACGCCGATCTCCGTTTCGCCAATCATTGGATCGGCGTCTACGCGCCGGGCGCACCGCTGCGTCCTATTTCGCGCCGCCCCTAACGCGCGCGGCTTCCACCTTTTCGCCGAGTTCGTCAAGATAGGCGGCGAGGTTCTCGCGATCGGCCATCGCCTCCGGGTGAGACGGCCCGTAGGCTTTTTCGTCGATCCCGAGTGTGCGGCGGTAGAACGACTTGGCTGACACAGAATCGCCTTTGGCGCGGAGGACTTCGGCGAGGTTAGCGCAAACGATCCCAGTGCGGGGATGATCTTTGCCCAGCGCGGCTTCGAGAATCGGCAGCGCCGCTCGCTGCAGCCGCTCCGCTTCGAGGAGTTTTCCTTGCGGCAACAAAACGTTGCCGAGGTTTGTCATGGCTATCGCCGTTTCCGCGTGTTTGGCTCCATTTTCCTGTTGGCGGCGCGATAGCGCTTTGCGCAGGAGCGGCTCTGCGGGCTTCGGTTCGAGGAGCAACGCGAGATCATTCAAACGCATCGCCGTTTCTTCGAGGGCCAGGGCTTTGCGATAAGCGGCGATCGCGGCCTCGGTACGGCCCGCTTGCTCTTGAAGATTGCCAAGCTTGCTGAGTGCGCGCGCCGCGATGCGGCTGTCGGAGCAATGGGAAGCTTCATCGAGCAGATCGAACACCTCGTCCGAAGGAGGAGGCAGCGCTGAAGCGAGGTTTTCCAGATCTTCGCCGATGGTGGGATGATTTGTGGCGAAATGCGATCGGTCGATGGCGAGTGCGCGCCGTAGGGCGGCGACTGCCGGGCCGCGGTCTGCTAGTTTGAGAAGATAGAGGCCGAGGTCGCTGGCGCTGCGGGCGACTCTTGGATGCTCCCGGCCAAACTCGCGCTCACGCGCGGCCAGGGCCTGTTGGTAGAGCGGAACAAGGGCAGATGGATCCACTTGCAGCAAGCAGAGGATCGCGCTACAAACCATCGCGCACCGTTCCGTTCAGAGCTTGCAGGAATGCCTTCAACGCCGCCTTCTCCGCAGCCTTTAAGTTCAGCGGTTGGATATCGGGATCGAGAGTCGGACCGGGCTTGCCGCCTTTGTCGTAGAAGTCGATCACATCGTCAAGCGTGGCCAAGCTCCCGTCATGCATATAAGGTGGCGTCCGCGCCACTTCCCGTAACGATGGAGTCTTGAATGCGCCTCCGCCGACGCCGGTATCGTGGCGCTTTTCGTCGGTGAGGGTCGGACCCAAGTGACAGAGTGCGCATCCCGCTTGGCCGCGAAAGAGCCGGAATCCGGCGCGCTGCTCCGCGTTCAGAGCTTGGTGGTCACCGGCGATGAAACGATCATACGGAGAATCGCCGGAGACGATCGTGCGCACGTAACTGGCGAGCGCATCGCGCATGGCCTCGCGCGAGACGCCAACCCGCGCGGCCGCGGTTTCGACCGGAAGGTTCATCTCATTGGGATTCGAAATCGGCTGCAGGACTTGTTCCTCCAGCGTTGCGGCGCGGCTGTCCCAAAAGAAGGCCCTGCCAAAGGCGCGGTTCACAAGGCGGGGTGAACGGCGATCGCCGACACGTCCATCAATGCCGGTGGCGAGTTTGCGAGTGTCGGTGTAGGCGAGTTTCGGATCATGGCAGGTGGCGCAACTGACGGTGTTGTCGAGTGACAGCCGCTTGTCGAAGAAGAGGCGCTTGCCGAGCTCGACTTTGTCTCGCGTCAGGGGATTCGACGCAGGGACGGGGACGAAGGCGTCGAGTCCCAACGGCACTGACAGAGTCTGTGCGTGGGTTGTGTCAATGCAACCGGCGGCGATGAATAGGATGGGCCACTTCATGGCGTGGGAAGCGGCAGCGTCCAGACCTCGGTGTTCCGGCTACCCACAGTGAGGGCGAATGCATCGCCGGGACCAACACTGAAGCCCGCGAGCCGTCCACCGGGGAGGGCATTGACGCGCGTGGGTGCGCCGCCATCGATGGGCACGCGCCAGAGCGCCTCGTCTCGCGCGGCCCATAACGACGTGGCGCCCCATTCAAGCTCCCGCACGCGATCGAACGGGATCGTACGTGGCGGGCCTTCGCCCACCGGTTGAAGAACAATCATCGACTCGCGCGTGAACGCAAGCGTCTTGCCATCCGGCGAAATGGTGAGGTTACGCATCTGCACGCCGGTGGCAAGGGTGCGTTGTTCGCCGCCGGCCGCAACCAGGCGAGCCAGTAATTTGGCTTCATCGTGGATGTAGTAAACGGTCTCGCCGTCTGGCGAGAACACGCCTGGAAATCCGCGCAGCGCCGTGCCGCCTTGCGCGGCGATCATGCGCATCGCATCGTGATCGGCGAGATCGACATGGAAGAGCCCCGCGCGGCCCTTGCCATCCACGCCACTAATCAAAAGGGCATCGCCTCGAGGCGACCAACGGATCCGCTCGATCACTGGCAACGCCAGCGCGAGTTCCCGCTTGCCCACTACGACTGCTACCGATGAGTCCCCGAAATTCTCCGAACCGCGCCGCGAAAGGTAGGCGAGCGTCTTGCCGTCGGGCGACCAGGCGGGACCGTGGTTGCGCCCGGGAAATGCAGTGGGCCACGCCGAGCCTTCGCCCGTCACGATATCGGTCCGGTCGTTACGCACTCCGAAGTAGTAATCGCCATTGGCCGTGACGCCTAAAGGGAGTGCCCGGCCCAGGTTCCGGCGCAGCGGCTTTGGCTCGCCTGCGGCCTCTCCGTTTTCCATCGGCAACAGCCACGCGTTCATCTCGCCGCCTTCTTCGCGCACATACACGACTCCCTTGCCGCTTGGCGTCCAAAGCGGAAACAGGTGATTCCCCGGTGTCGTGACGAGGCGCTTTTCGCTCGCGCCATCGATCGAGAGTGAATACAAGGTTCGTTCCGTCTGCGAGCCCGGCGCGAAAGAGTCGTAGACAATGGTGCGCCCGTCCGGCGAAATGTCCATGCGCTTGGGATAGACCCACTGCAGCGACCGCAACACCTTTGGCGCGCCACCCGAAGCGGGTAGCAGCACGATCTGGCTGATGTTGTCAGTGCGGAAAAACAGCGTCAGAATCTGTTTGCCGTCGGGAGTCCATGCACACGGCTGCACGAAGCGAACTTCCTCGTTTTTGTAGAGTGTGCGTTGGCCGGAGCCATCCAGGTTGACCGTCCGGATTTCGTAGAAGCCCTCGCTGTTCTGCCATGCGTATGCGGCTTGCGATGAGTCGGGTGAGATAGTTGAGAAATACGCCAGCTCTTTGGTATTGACTGGTGGCCGGGCAATGACGCGGTCTTCGCCCGACTGCGCGTTGCGGACAATCAGGGCGCCGTTGCGCGGGTCCGCAAAAGCGAAAAAGCGGCTGTCCTTCGAGGGTCCGCCCTGCAAGGTCAGCCGGTCGCCACTCCACAGTAGACGCGCTTCTGACGCCGCCGCGGTGTTCGCAGCGAGGAATAGCAGCGCCAGTCGATTGGCAATTGGCCTCACGGCGTTATGGTATCAGGCGTGCAAGCTGTCAGCCAGGGTTTCGGTCCCCCTCATCGGGGATATGTCAATACCAAGGGATTAGCCCTACTATGGGAACTAGCGAGGCTCCTGGCGAGCCCAAACACTGTGATTTTCAAGGAGGCGATCTCATGCCTGAGACCCTTGATCTTGAGAGCCCAGCGTCCCGTCCCCGCCCGCAGCCGACAGACCTGCTAAGGTCTTTTTTCATTCGGTTTATCAGTTCAAAACCGGTACTACAAACGCGCCAAGGGAATCGAACTGAATACAGGAGACATTCCTGTGCAACCAAAGCGTCGAGTCCATCTACAGTCCGGAGCCCATTGGCAGAAGCCCTCAGGGGTATCCGGTATACCTTTATCAGGAACGCATCCTGGCCGAGCCCCTGAAGGGAGTCGGGCTGTATACGATGATTCTAACGCTCTACCACGCGCTTCCTGGACTGAAAAGGCTATTCGCACCGGAAGCCCCGTCGGCTCCACCGGAGTCACATTGGCATGGCCAAGCCTCTCCGGTTAGGTCCGATGTGCCGGTTTCCCCGCCCATGAGTCAATAGCTTCGCCAAGTCCGGCCTTCGAAGGCTTCATGCGGCTTGGTTTTCGGGCTCTGTATTTGAAGCTCCGCTTCGCGACAGGCTTCCGAGGAAGTTAGCCCAAAACGTGACCACCAACACAAAGGCTGCGCCGAAGCGAAGGACAACGCTGATCGTCTGACTGCGCAAGCCTGAAACACCGGGCACCCACCACACCAACGAATAAGCCGCCGCCAGACTCATCGCGAATAGGAGTAACGCCACCAGGGCGGGACCGGCAGACGGAGCGATGCGAGTGCGCCCGCGCTTCACCAACATCCACGCGATGGCAATCATGGCCAACACCGTCGCGGCCGACAAGAATAACTGGGAGATCGAAGACTCCGCAATGCCCAGCCAGTTATACCAAAGGCCGCCCAGAACGGCTAGGCCAGCCGCTTGTTCTAACATCGCGACAGGCTGCATCCAAGTGCGAAACGGGTTCATCGGGTTGCCTCCAGCTTCGAAGCGTCGCCGGCGGCGAAGTACTGCGGTTGATACATGGGCTCGACCCGTGGTGGGCTTACCCGGAAGTCACCTGGGTTGACGATCTTCATCAGGTAGGTAAACCGGTTCTCGCCGCTAGACCACCAGGTTTGGAAGAACACGGCGCGGTCGTCGCGCAATTCGCGCCGGGTGTACCAGGCTTCCCACCAGCTTGGCTTAGAGCTGAACTTATACAGGTCATCGCGCTCGACTAATTCGGCTCCAGCGGGGATCGGATCCTCCACCATCAGATAACGCCAGTCGTCGCCTTTCACCGTGAGCTTGACTGCGATCAAGTCTCCTTGTTTGACGGCGTCGTCCTTCACCGGTTCGAGATCGTAGACGATCTTGTCCCCTGTCTTGTTAGGCGTCATCTTGAAGTACTCGCGCACCACATCGAGTTGCCGCCCGCCACGATTGCCCGGCCTCGCCGCTTGCGAATAGTAACCTCCGCGTGCGGACCAGTAGAGCCGCCCTTCGCCTTCACGGGTTACGCGGATCTTGTTTCGGCCGCTCACCAGTTGGTCTGAAGTCAGCCGGAGGGTGGCCGGCAGCAGCGCGTCTCCGGCGGTGAATCGCTTAGTCAGTACGGCTTTGTCATTCACGTACACCGTCGCGGTGAAGTTGGGTTTCAGCTCGCCGCTCTTGCCGACAAACTCCGTAAGGCCATAAATCACCATGGCCGTCTGTTTCGTGGAGTTCCAATAGTAACCTTGGTTGCGATGATTCACCAGATAGAGCGCCGCCTTCGGCAGCAACGGACTGTCGGGCTTCAGCCGGGTAAGGAACTTTAGCGCATAGGCGGTGGCTTCGGGAGAAGAGTCGACATCAATGTCCATCAGATCGTCCTTGGCCGCCTCCCACCAGGCTTCGAGATCCGAGGTCTTTACCTTGGCTTCCAGCAGCGGGGCGATATCGGCGGCGCGCTTGTCCTTCGCCGCATCCAGCGCGAGCCCGAGGAAAGCCAGTGCATAGGCGGAGAGAGTGCTGCGCTTTCCGTGTAACTCGCCCAAGACGGCGTTGTCGGGAGAGCCCGCGATGGCCGAAGCATAGGCTGCGTAGGCGCGCAGGTCGGGACGATTCTCGGTCTTGCCGTTCTCGCGCAGCCACTTGACGGCGCGCTCGATCCTTTCGTCATCTACCTTGACGCCCGCCGATTTGGCCTGCGCCAGACCCGCCACAACGTAAGCCGTCATAAACGCATCGCTTTCGTCGGTCTGCCACCAGCCCCAACCACCGTCGTCGTGATGGAAGCTGTAGAGGCGATCGATCCCAGCGCGGATCTGCTTCTGGAGGACCGCTTCATCGATATTCGTTTTGAGGCCCAAGCTCTGCACGGTTTTGGAAACAATCACGTTCGGCAGGAAGCTCGACATCGTTTGCTCGGTACAGCCATACGGGAACGACGTCAGGTATTCTAGCGCCTCGAAGAGCGAGCCAGCGGCCGAAGGCGAAGCCGATAAATCGAGCACGCGCGAAGTGGACTCGATGTTATCGGGGAACGTGATCTCCGTCTCCTCGCCGGTCTTGCCGCTCGACACCGCTCCCCCGCGCGCTTGCGACATCTTGACACCGAAAGGAATGACTGGGATCGTCAACTCAAGTGCGTCCGATTCTTCGTCAGTCAACGCCTTGCCCAATAACACTGCTTTATTCACGTTGTCGACCTTCACCTTGTAGTCAATCGTGGCCGTACCGCGGCTGGGCACCGATACATCTTTCGTGCCGCCTTCGACTAAAGTAAGTCCCTTGGCTTCGAGCGAAATCCGAACCTTCTTTTCCGAGGGCAGGAAGTTCTGCGCGATAGCAGTCACCGTCATCGTGTCGCCTTGGCGGAAAAAGCGAGGCGCCGACAAACGGATCAACAGGTTTTTCCGCACGATCACTTTGTTGATCGTATTACCGACCTTCGAATCCGCCGAGATACCTCGCACCGTCGCACGCCAAGTCGTCAGGGCGTCCGGATAATTGAGCTTGACCTCGGCGCGGCCCGAGGCATCCGTGCGAACAGCGGCTGACCAGAAAGCCGTATCGGGAAACGCCTTGCGAACCTTAGGTTCGACCAGCCGGTCCGGTTTCAACTGCGCGCGTGGACGAAATGGACGGATCGTGGCGAGTTGCAATCGCCGTTTTCCCGCTTCGCCATGGAAGTAGTAACTGAGCGAAGAATCCGTATTGACCCGCGACCATTGTTTGCCGTAGAAGTGATTCACGATGTCAGGCGTGCCTTCCGGCCGAACGGCATAGATCGCCTCATCCACGACCCCCACGCTGAATTCGCCCGATACAGGTTTGCCCGTCGAGTCCTTCGCCAATAGGGTATATACGCCAGGCTCACCCGGCTTGAACTGCGGCTTGGAAGGAGTAAGTTCGAGCGACAACTTATAAGCGTCCGGCGGCACTTTCAAGCTTTTCGAGCCTTGCGCCAATTCATTCCCATGCACCATCACCGTATTGACGAAGATATTGGGCACGAAGTCTTGTCCGATCGCCACGTCCACGCTTGCCGTGCCGTCCTTTGCGGTCACATAGTAGGACTTGTGCAAAGTCTTGCCTTCCACGGTGACCCAGAGATGTGCATTGGGTTTGCCGGCGATCACCAGCACCTTGGCGGTTTCGCCTGGCGCGTATGACTTCTTGTCCGCCACGATCTCAATGCGTTCCTCGCGGGCGCTGGACCAGTCGGCGCTACCGCCTGACACCCAAAGATATTCTTGATCGGTAACCGTTCGTCCGTTCGGCGTTTTGGAACTGACTCGCATCAGGAAGCTTCCGCCTTGCGATGGCAGCTTAACTTCAGCCATCCCACTTCCGTTGGCGGCGGTCGTGCCGTTTGCCGAAGCGATCGTCTTCCACTCTTTCTCCCGCCAATGGTAGGGCGAAAGTTCCACCGCGAAGGCGACGCCGCCTACTGCTTGTCCGCCGTAATCGCGCGACTCCACTTTCATCTTTACTGCGTCGCCCGGCGAATAAACATATTTGTCCGTGCTGGCCCGCAGGAAGTAAGGCCCGACGGTAGCGATCGCAAAGCCGGTGCCGGTAATCTCGCGCCCAGCCACATCAGTCACACGGCCCTCGATCCGGTACTGTAAGTCATGCTCGGATTCCTTGGTGGGAACCGAGATAGTCAGCTTACCGTCGTCATCCAAATGCCCCGATTCCTCGATCGCCTGCTCGCGGTCCGTATATCGTGAATCGTTGTCGCCGTTGCCTTCGTCTGCGTCGTCCATATAGTACGGCAGCCAATAGCGCGACTTATGGACGACGTAAGTCACCTTGGCCTTCGCGACCGGTTCGCCGTAAAAATACCGCGCGTCGATCGTCGCTTCGATATTGCCGCCCTGTAACATACGCGGTGTATTCGTCGTGACCCGGACTTCATACTCAGGCTTCTTATATTCCTCCACCTGGAAGCCGCCGGCTTGCGTGTTATCGCCGACGCGAATCTGGACATTGTAATAGCCAAGCGGAGCCGAAACGGGCAGCTTGAACTCGCCGCTTAGTGTGCCCATCGGTGTCGACGTCTTGCGCTCGCGATGCACCGGGTTGCCATCGGAATCCTGAACCTCTACGTTGTACTCTGTGGGCGGAGGCACTTGATAGCCGCGGTCCTGCCGCTCTCTCAACACGGCCCGGTAATAAACAGTGTGGCCCGGGCGATAGACAGGCCTCTCGGTGTAGATGTAGGCCATCATCCGCTCAGCGGCCCCATTACTAAACTGGTGGCCATCGAGCGACACGGCGGCAAACTCGGAGCCGGATCGCGCCAACACCACCCGATTCTGCACTGTCTCGCCGCCATCGCCGACGCCAGCCGCGACTTCATACACGCCATTGGCGTCGGTTTTTCCGTCGGTCCGTTTGGTCTTTTTCTCGCCTGTCAACACGACAATCGCGCAGTCGGCGACCGGCGCGCCCGTATCGCGCCGCACGACTCGTGTCACCAGCCGCCCGGGCGCAGCTTTCGTAATCGCCGCAATATCGGTCACCGAAACGATCGTGTAGGCCTGGATCTTCCCATCGGTCGCTTCGACCAAATAGAGGCCTTTCTCCTTGGCCGGTATCGCTATATTCGCCGAGTCCCAACGGCTGGCGCTCTCGTGCTTCTGTTCCCATCTCGCCACTAGTTGCTGAGAATTCAGCACGGGCACGTCGGCATAGGTCTGCATGTTGACAGCGGATGTCTTGTTGGCGGCCGCATCGCGCTCTGCGCGCCAGGCGTGAACGCTGACGCGCGAGTCACGCGTGAATTGCGCGCGCATCAAATTCTTGAGCCGCCCTCGCCACCCCTCTTTCCATACCCGCACTTTCTCAAGTGCGGTCCGTTGCCCGCTGGCACGTGGCGCAGGTTGTCCACCAAAGCGATGGTCTTCTTCCAGCTTCTGAAAGAACGCCACCGGGTCGTTGACGCGATACAGCCGGAATTCCAGCGCAGCGAAGCCGGTGCCCCACATCTGAACCGTGGGCGTTTCGCCGGGAGCGAAAGTCTTCTGAGTGCCGATCGAGAAATAGGCGTGGCTCTCCTCCTCTTGCGCCACCGTCGGGCAGGTCAAGGTCAGGATAAGCGCAAGCGCTAGCCGTTTAGAATGTTCCATCGAAAAACTCCCAGAAAATGCTGGTTCCCTTGATGTGGACGCCATTGCGGATTTGGATGGGCAAACAACTCGTCGACCGAGGGCCGCCGGATCTCGCCCGATGAATGGCGATCGGGCCCAGTGTGGTAAACCACCAACGGATCCGTGCCTGATTGCACACGGCTCGCGCCCACGTAAATCATCACGTGGTACGGAAAACGTTGGCCGGGCTGGTGGAAGAAGAGGAGGTCGCCGGGCTTGGCCACACTAATGTCGCGCGAGACAAAAAACGCGTTGTGGCGGAGTAGGGTCTTGGCGTCGGCGAATTCGGCGAAGGCTCCGCTGTGGAGATCGGGTTCTGAAAACCGGCCGTCTCGAACGCGGAATAGCGCTGCGCCAAGTGGGGTGAAAGGGTAGTTGTATTTGCCGATCGAACCAATCGGCGGTACGTCCGGCAGCTGTAACCCGGCCGCCCACTCGCCGGTGTGTTTTCGCAGCGTTTCGCGATAGGCAAAGCGCACCAATGCCGCGCAGTCCTTTATTTCGTCAGGCATGGCGCCGGCTGGACGGAAGAACTGCAGCTCCGCGAGAAACGTGAACCAGCCGGTGAAGGCCCGGCGATCCGAGGGGTGAGAGAGGCGGGCGAAATCAGGAGTCCCATCGGCGGCGGAATCGGTAAGAGCCGGACCTGCCGGTGCGTGTGGCGATGGCCGGCCAGCCGCAGCTGGCGCCTTTACGCCAACCCAATTTGCCGCTACGACGGTCAGAACCAAAGCGGCTGCCCCAACGATCGCTACGCGGATCATTCGCTCCTCAATGGCATCGAGTATACCGTGCTAGACTCCCTAATAGCATGTCGGATTCCAAAGCGCCAATCTCTGTTTGGTTGCCCGTCGTGGCTTTGGCTTGGCTGGTGCCAGGCGGTGGACACTTCCTGCTCCGGCGCACCACGCGCGCGATGTTGTTATTCGGTTGCTGTCTGGTCGCTTTGCTGGCAGGGCTAATGATGCGAGGCGCCATGTTCTCGCCGCAAACCGGTGACTTGTTCACCACCCTCATCTATTGCGGTGGCTTCATTGCGAATTTGTGTTCAGGGATTTTCTATCTGCTGACGGTTTGGATGGGCTACGCGCAGCCGGACATAGCCGGGCACGTACATGACTACGGCACCAAATTTCTGGTCGGGGCCGGGTTGATGAACCTGCTGGCCGTCGTCGACGCGTTTGAGATCGCTACCGGAAGGAAGAGCTAGTCATGCCGAAGATGACGCTTTCTCATTTGGAAGCCAGTATTCTGTTCGCGCTGCTGTCGTCTGTCGTCATGGGGATCGTGACCAAACGAAGCGATCGGGAGCGGCTCCTCTATGGCGGTTATTGCTTTCTGTGCTTCGTGGGGGCGCTGTTCGGGTTGGGTTGGCTGATGTACCTCGGGCACGGTTGAGTGTTGGCTTAACTCCAGAAAACTCTCATTTTCTTCCCCTTAACTCCAAAAAATTCGCATAAACTGGGTTTGTGCCTCCCTTAACTCCCGATTTGTCGCAACTGACGGAGGTTTTCGTCTCCGACCCTGCGATGGTGAAAGCGGTCTCACGCGAAGTCAAGCTCGGGAAACTCCGTCGGCTCGCTTCACGGGTCTACACTCGCAACCTGGCCGCTCCGCCTGAGCAACTCATCAACAAGAATCTTTGGTTCCTAATCGCCGCCCTGTTGCCGGATGCGCTCATCGCCGACCGCAGCGCATTGGACTACCGCGCCGCGCCGGACGGCTCTGTCTTTCTGATTTCCGATCACAAGGGCGATGTCGAATTACCCGGCGCGATACTCCGGCCCCGCAAAGGTCCGCCCGCCCTCGAATCCGATCCGGCCTTCATCGGCACTCTCCGCATCTCGTCACCCGCGCGAGCGTATCTGGAGAACATGCGTCCGTCGCGCGCACGCAAAGGCCTCGCCCGCACTTTCAACAAACGCGAGATCGAAGAGCGCCTGGACGAAATAGCGCGGCAGAGCGGGGAAGCGGCGCTGCAACGGCTCCGTGACGACGCACGCCAGATCGCCGGGCAGTTGGACATGCAGGAAGAATTCCTGCGCTTGGACGCGATGATCGGCACGCTCCTGGGCACGCGCGATACTCCGCTTGCTTCGCCAATGGCGGCGGCGCGCGCTGCCGGGTTACCGTACGATCCCCACCGCCTGGATCTGTTCCAACGCCTCATGGCCGAACTGGCTTCGACGCCGCCCGTTACCCGGCCTGCCCGCTCCACCGACGGCCCAGCCCTGGCGTTTTTCGAAGCCTACTTTTCTAACTTCATCGAAGGCACGGAGTTCGCAGTCGACGAAGCGGTCGACTTGGTTTTTGGCGGACGCATCCCGGCTGCGCGGCCCGAAGACGCTCATGATGTCTTGGGCACATGGAAGGTCGTTTCGGACGACGCCGAAATGTCGCGCCTTCCTAAAAGCTCAGCCGAATTGATTTCGTTGCTCCAGTCCAGGCACGCGCACATCATGGGAGGGCGTCCGGACAAAGGGCCCGGCCGATTCAAGACAGCCGCCAATCGCGTGGGCTCGACTATGTTTGTCGCGCCGGAGTTGGTGAAGGGCACACTCGCCAAAGGCTTCGAGATGTACCGTAGTCTCACAGCTCCGCTTCACCGCGCCACGTTCATGATGTTTCTCGTTTCCGAAGTCCATCCTTTCTCCGACGGCAACGGGCGCGTCGGTCGCATCATGATGAACGCCGAGTTGGTGGCAAAAGGCGAAACCCGCATCATTATCCCCACGGTCTATCGCAACAACTATCTGATGGCGTTGCGGGCCGTGTCGCAGAACGGCTTGGGCGGCGCATTGCTCCGCGCGTTGGACTTCGCGCAGCGCTACACCGCCGCCGTTGATTTCGCCACCGTCCCAGGCGCCCGCGCGATTCTCGAACGCACACACGCCTTTGCCGATTCGAACGAAGCCGAGGCCAAAGGCATCCACCTTATTTTGCCCGGGGCCATGCTACACTTCGGGCAGAATTGAGACGGCTGTTCCAGTCGCGAGCTTTCATCGCCGTGGCGCTCCTGCTGCTGCTGGGCGCGGTGCGGTGTATTGACGCTTGTCAGTGGACAGACTCGGCTGCGAAGACCGCGCCGAAGAGCTGCCATCAGGACCCAACGGCTCCTAAGCAAGCTTCCGGCAAGATCTGCGGTCAACTGAGTTTGATTGCCCCGGACGCCGTTCAGGAATTGGCTGCCGCTCCAGCGCAGGCAATCTCGCACCTATCGCGGTCGCTGGTTCTCGCCCGTGTTCCCCAATTCACGCACCAACCCATCAGCCTCTCGCCACCCGGCTCTCATCGGCTCCCCCTTCGCATCTGAGGGGTTTCTCCTCCTCGTACGGCTTCACCCTTTTTTGCTTGAAACAAGTCAAAGGAGAATTGTATTCTCATGAACGACCGAAGAAGTTGTTTCAGCCGCCTCGCCTCGGCCGGCGCAGGAGTTTTCGCGGCCAAGCAAGTCCTGGCGGCTGAACCACCGCCAGCTCCCGTGGAACTGCCGGATCTCCAGAAGCTTCCGCACCGTATGGTCGGCGGCGTCAAGGAATTTCACCTGGTCGCGTAGGTTGTACGCACCGAGTTTGTGCCCGGCCGCCCGGTCGATGCCTGGGGTTTCAACGGCACCGTGCCGGGTCCACTCATGGAGGCGAATGAAGGCGACCGGGTGCGCGGCGTCTTCCACAACAACCTGCCAGAGATGACGGCGATCCACTGGCATGGCTTCGAAGTGCCCATGGAGATGGACGGCAGTCTCGGCGTCGGCCAGGATCCGATTCCGCCCGGCGGCATGTTCGTCTACGAGTTCACCTTGCACCAGCACGGCACCTTCTTCTATCACTCGCACTTTCCGATGCAGGAAATGATGGGCATGCTCGGGATGTTCATCCTGCACCCCAAGCAGCCACAAACGCCGCGTGTCGATCGCGACTTCGGCCTCGTCATTCAGGAATGGGCGCTGCTGCCGAACAACACCGTGCCAAACTCGCTGGCGATGGAATTCAACTGGCTGACCTTCAACGGCAAGGCCGGGCCCGATTGCACACCGATGCTGGTTCGCCAAGGCGAGCGCGTGCGCATCCGCTTGGTCAATATCGGAATGGACCATCACCCGATCCATATGCACGGCGTCACGTTTCACGTCACCGGCACTGAAGCGGGGCGCGTGCCGCAGTCGAGGTGGATCCCGCAAAACACGGTGCTTGTCGGCGTGGCGCAAGCGCGCGACATTGAATTCGACGCCAAGTATATCGGCGATTGGATGCTGCACTGCCACCTGCCGCACCACATGATGAATCAAATGGTGTCGATGGTAGGGCCGATTGTCGCATGGCGCAGGCGCCTTCCCAGTGGACGACCCGGACAAAAAGAAGGTCCCCGGTTATCCGCAGGACATGTGGATGAATCTCGACTATCAGGTGCGCCCGAAAGCGGAAAATCACGGCCTGCGCGCCGGGTGGGCCGCGGCCATGATGGGTATGATGACGCTGGTGCGCGTGCTGCCGCCGGAGAAGTTCGATGAGATCGCGAAAATGAAAGCGAGCGGAGTGCTCCCCGCCGCGCCGGCAGCTATGCCTGGCCATGAGCATCATCACGCGCCCGAGCCGAAGAAGCCGGCGGGAGGCGTTAAATGAACCGCATCCTCTGGCCGTCGCTCGTGCTCTCCGCCACGGCTCTTGCGGCCGGTCTTACCCGCGACGAACTGGAGCGTCTGGCGGTCGAGCGCAATCCAGCCGTGGCGCGGGCGCAGGCGATGATCACTGCCGCCGAAGGCCGCCAACGTCAAGCCGGCGCCTATCCGAATCCCGTCGTGGGTCTGAACGCCGACGAAGTAAACGGCGGGCCCACGATTCGTTATGGCGAGTGGGGCGGCTTTGCTTCGCAGCAGATTGTGACTGGCGGCAAACGCGGTCTGGATCGCGGGATCGCGGGCCAGGAAGTAGCGGCCACCAAGGCGATGTCGAAGGCTGAGCGTCAGCGCATCGTCAACGCCGCGCGCATGTTGTTCTATCAGGCCTTGGCCGATCAACGGCTCTTGGACGTGCGTACCGAGTTGGCGTCGATTGCCCGCAACACCGCGAAGATCACGCGTGAACTTGCCAACGTCGGCCAAGCCGATCAGCCCAACGTTCTGGCGGCCGAGGTGGAGGAACAACGCGCTGAACTCGGCCTGCAAATGGCGCGCAATGCGCAGGCTCGCTCGTGGCGCGAGATTTCGGCATTGGTGGATCGCACACTTGCGCCGCAATCGCTCGACGGCGATCTGGATGCCGTGCCCAAAATGGATCGGGATGTGATCCTCGCGGCGCTCGATCAAAGAAGCCCGGACCTTGAGCAGGCCTCGGCGTTGGTGGCGCGCGCAGAACTCGCGGTGAAGCGCGCCGAGGCCACGCTGATTCCCGATATCGAAATACGCAGCGGACTCCGCTACAATCGCGAACTGCTTGAGATTAACCGCCGCCCGGTTGGCCTTGAAACATTTCTGGACGTTGGCGTGCGCATCCCAATCTTCGATCGCAATCGCGGCAATATCGCCGCAGCCAAAGCCGACCGCGAATCGGCCCAATTGGAAACCCGCCGTGTCGCTTTGTCACTCCGCGCGCGCCTTGCTGCCGTCTATCGCGACTATGCCGACTCGACGCAAGCGGCCGAGCGTTATCGTGTGGAAATGATCCCGCGCGCGGAAACCGCTTATCAGACTTATCTCGGCAACTTTCGCGCCATGTCGGCCGCCTATCCAAACGCTCTGAACGCTCAACGCACGTTGTTCATGCTGCGCGAGCAACAAGTAGAGGCGCTCGCGGCGGCCTGGCGTAGTGCAGTGGAATTGGAGGGGTTGTTATTGGGGCGCTAGAGTTTACTTGCGAGGCGATGCCGGCGCAACCGGCGGAGCCACCGGAGTCACTTCACCCTTGCGCACCTGCTCGAAATACTGCTGCACATAGTGCTGCAAATGCTGTGGGATCTCGTCGCGATGCACCTCGCCGCCTGAGTCGCCATGCGTTGCGCCACGCTGCGTATACCCGGTCCGCAACGGCTGTTGCTTGCTGCTGGTCACCTCCACCATCACATCGCCCCGGATATTCTCCGCGCGCTTGCCGAAGATTTCGCTCAGCTTGCCCATGGCAGCCTTTTGCTCGGCGTCCTTGATGTCTTTGTTGCCGTCCTGCTTGCCCATCCCCGCTTTGGCTTCGTTGGGTGAGCCGCCTTCTTGGCCCTTGTCGTTGCTTTGACCCTGGCCCGCCTGCGCCTGCTGGTCTCCGGCTTCGTCGCCCTTGGCTTCGGGGTCATCGCTCGATCCGCCCTTGGCTTGTGGACTCCCTTGGCCTTTTTCGCCCTTTTGTCCGCCGCCGGAATCCTGTTTGCCGCCTTGCTTCTGGCCGCCCTTTTGATTCGACGACTGCTGCTTCTGACCCGAACCCTGTTGCTGCGGGATTTTCATCTTCGCCATGAGATTCGCCATGGCGTCTTTCATCTTGTCCATCAGGCTGGAGTTGTCGCCGCCGGATTGCTTGGCCGCCTGGTCACCCTTCTGGTCCTTGGCCGCTTTGTCGCCCGTCTTGCCGGATTCGCCGTCGCCGCCTTTTTCGTTCGGGTCGGAGGCAGCGGCGCGGTCGCCCTCTTCACCTGAATCCTGCTTGTCATCGCCTGCCTGATCGCCCGCCGCCTTCACCTGTTTCTGGTCGAGCTTGGCCTCGCCCTCCGTTCCCGCGTTCACGTCGGGGACATCCACCACCTGCAACGCATCTTCAGTCGCCTGATCCAGCTTCTGCCGATCCTGATCGGGGTTCGTAATGTCGATGCCTAAAGGATCCTGCCCCGGCATCTTCGGAGCCTTGCCATTCTTCGCGAGCGTCTGGTCGGGCGCCAGTTGGAAGAAATCGGCTACCGATTCGACGATGGGCTTGCTCAGGTCAAGCCCACCCGAGGTTCCATAGCGGATTACGAACAACGCGACCGCGACCCCGGCCAAAACGAGGGCGGGAAACATCTGGCGCGGCATGCGCCACGGTATCGCTGCGGCCACATCGAGACTGGCCGCCGCCTGCTCGGCCTGCGCGCATTGAGCAGCTACCAGATCTTCGGACACCGGCCGAGTGCCGGGCTGACTATTGAGAAAGTGGAAGGCGGTCGAAATCGAGTCTTTGAGATCCAGCTTACGATCCACGATCTGCGCAACCGAATAGGGAGACGGCAGCAATCGCCGCGTACGCCAGGCGCTCAGCGCCGCGCCGCCGGCAAACAGCACCAGTGGCCACCACCAGTCCAGAATCTGCGTG
>JAYUSQ010000132.1:0-53155 GCA_043755595.1 Acidobacteriota bacterium
TCACGACTTGCAGGCGACAATCATGCACACCTTGGGATTCGATCACACCAAGCTGACCTATCGCTTCATGGGCCGCGATTTCCGGCTGACGGACGTGCAGGGGAGCGTGGTGTGGAAGATGTTAGCCTGAACGGATGCGCCCCGACGCCGAGCTCGAACGGCTGATGGCTGATTTGGAATCCGATCTGGTCGAGCGCAAGGAATCGCTGCCGTCCAAGAAGGACAAAATCTATCAGGCGATTTGCGCCTTCATGAACGATATGCCCGCGCATGGCGTGCCCGGTGTATTGTTCATTGGCGTGAACGACGATGGAACACCGGCGGGTACACCCGTCACCGATGAACTGCTGACGACCATGGCGCAAATGCGGAACGATGGGACGCTGCAGCCAATCCCAGACATTGAGGTGCGGCGCCGGACCTTGTGTGGCCAGGAAGTGGCGGTAATCGAGGTTCGGCCTGTTTCCCAGCCTCCGGCGCGATGGAAAGGCCAGACCTGGATCCGCGTGGGCCCCATGCAAGCCATCGCGACGATCGACCAGGAACGCCAGCTGACAGAGCGCCGGGTTTCCGGCGCACAGACCTTCGATCAACGGCCGTGCGTGGATGCATTGATCGGGGACCTTTACCTTCCGCCCTTTCGCGATGAGTATCTTCCTCGCGTGGTGAGTGCGGAAGTGCTCGCCGAGAACGGGCGAACGGTAGCAGAGCAACTTGCCTCGCTTCGGTTGTTCGATTTGAAGCGGAACGTGCCGACTTATGCAGGAGTAATCCTGTTTGGAGTGGATCCGCTGAGCTTTGTTCCCGGTTGTTACGTCCAGGTGGTCAGATACGGCGGGCCGAGCGTGACGGATGCGATTGCCGACCAGAAAGTAATCGGCGGAAATTTGAGTACGCAGTTGCGCAAGCTTGATGAATATTTACCGCTACTGATAGAGGAGCCGATACGTGCGGCGGGTCCGATGCGCCAGGAAGGCGTTCCGAGCTATCCGCAGCTTGCATTGAGAGAATTGACGTGGAACGCTCTCCTCCATCGTAACTACGAGAGCACGGCTCCGGTCCGAATCACGATATTTACCGACCGCATAGAAATACAGAGCCCGGGCGGGTTGTATGGCGAGGTTACTAAGCAGAATTTCGGGCGAGTAAGTGCGTACCGGAATCCGGTGATTGCTGAGGCGATGAAAGCGCTTGGATTTGTGGAGCGCTTCGGGACAGGCGTGCAAAGGGCACGCGATGCGATGGCGCGCAACGGGAATCCACCTGTCGCTTTTGAATTGGACGACTCGTACGTCCTCGCGACTCTTCGGAGCCGGCCGGCATGATCACGATCGCCTTGTTCAACAACAAAGGAGGCGTGGGCAAGACGACTTTGGCTTACCACTTGGCGCATATGTTCCCCCGGTTGGGTTATCGCGTGCTGGCCGTAGACCTGGATCCACAAGCCAACCTCACATCGATGTTTTTCGATGAGAGTACCCTTGAGGCGTTATGGGATCAAGAGGTATTCGGCGAGACGGTCTTGAAATCCGTGCAACCAATACTGGACGGCATCGGGGACATCGCGCCTTCAGCTACAGTCGATCTCGGGCCTATGTTAAACACCCTCTGCGGGGATCTGGGTCTATCCCGGTTCGAAGACAAACTTTCGGAAAGTTGGCCAAAGGGCTTCGCCAATGATCAGGCAGCGTTGCGGGCGACATCGGCTTTCTATCGGATGATCCAGTCGGCAGGTCGGATCGACCACGCTGACGTAGCCCTGGTGGATGTAGGGCCGAATCTGGGTGCTATCAATCGGGCGGCCCTGTTGGCGGCGGACTATCTTCTGGTGCCCCTGGCCGCAGACCTCTTCTCTCTTCAAGGCCTCAAGAATCTGGGTCCCACGGTTCGCGAATGGCGCGCGAGTTGGCGTGATATGCGAGCCAGGGCGAAGACGAACTTCGACCTGCCCCCTGGTGACATGCGGCCCTTGGGATACGTGATGCTCCAACACGCTGTCCGCGCCGACCGTCCAGCGAAGTGGTACGAGAAATGGCAGCGGCGCGTTCCCGAGATCTATCGCACAGCCGTTCTGGGTGAAGGGGATCAGGGCGTTCTGCCCGGCGCCGATCACTGCCTCGCCACCTTGCGCAACTACCGCAGCCTGATGCCCATGGCCCAGGAAGCCCGCAAGCCCATCTTCGATCTCACCCCCGCCGATGGCGCAATCGGCAGTCATGCGCAACTCGTGCGCATCTGCGAGCAAGACTTTCGCAATCTCGCCGAGAAGGTCGCTGAAGCCGCCGGGTTGCAAAAGCCCTAAGCCGCAGCCGCGTTTCTGGAAGAATATAGGGACGCATGAGTATCAGTCCCAAAGCCGGCTGCGCGCCCGAAGCCACCAACCTCGCCAATATCCCTCGCCTGGTCTCCGCCTATTACACGGGCCGTCCAGATCCTTCTATCCGTAGTCAACGCGTCGCATTTGGCACGTCGGGGCATCGCGGCTCCTCACTGAACAACGCGTTCAACGAGGCGCACATCCTGGCCACGACTGAAGCGATCTGCCGCTACCGGCGCGCGCAGGGGACGGAGGGCCCGCTCTTCCTGGGCGCCGACACCCATGCCCTGTCTGAGCCCGCCTTTGCCACAGCGCTCGAAGTTCTGGAGGGTAACGGCGTCGAAGTGATGATCGACGCCGGCCTGGGCTTCACGCCCACACCCGCGATTTCGCACGCTATCCTGGCCTACAATCGCGCCCGCCCGGCGGGCCTCGCCGACGGCATTGTGATTACCCCATCGCACAATCCGCCCGAAGACGGCGGCTTCAAATACAACCCAACCAATGGCGGCCCCGCCGATACGGACGCGACCAAGTGGATTGAGAATGAAGCGAACCGATTGCTCGAAACCGGGCTGGACGACATCCGGCGCACCAGTTACGCTGCGGCGCTGAAGGCGTCCACCACGCATCGGCATGACTACATCGGCGCCTATGTCAACGACCTGGACGCCGTACTCGATATGGACGCCATCCGAGCGGCCGGCATCGAACTCGGTGCGGACGCTCTCGGCGGCGCAGGCGTTGCCTACTGGCCGCGCATCGCCGAACGTTACGGCCTCAAGATGAAGGTGCTGCACAGCGACCCCGATCCCACGTTTCGGTTCATGTCGCTCGATTGGGATGGCAAGATTCGTATGGACTGCTCGTCGCGCTACGCCATGGCTGGGCTGATTGAATTGAAAGATCAGTTTGCCGTTGCCTTCGCGTGTGACACCGATCATGACCGCCACGGTATTGTGACCCGCACGGCCGGGCTACTCAATCCGAATCACTACCTCGCCGTCGCAATCCAATATCTTTTCACCCATCGCCACGGCTGGCGCGCCGATGCCGCCATCGGCAAGACGCTGGTTTCGAGCGGCATGATCGACCGCGTTGGCGCCTCGCTTGGACGCCGTGTCGTGGAAGTGCCGGTCGGTTTCAAATGGTTCGTCGACGGCTTGGTCGACGGCTCCTTCGGCTTCGGTGGCGAAGAGAGCGCGGGCGCGAGTTTTCTGCGTCGCGATGGCACGGTCTGGAGCACCGACAAAGACGGCATCATCATGGGCCTTCTGTCGGCCGAGATTCTCGCCAAGACGGGCCGCGACCCAGGCGAGCACTATGCGGAACTTACCACGCGCTTCGGAACGCCGGCCTACGAGCGCATCGACGCGGCCGCCACGCCTGAGCAAAAGGCGTTGCTTTCGAAGCTCTCGGCGAATCAGGTGAAGGCGACCGAAGTGGCGGGCGAGCCGATCACGGCCATTCTCACGGAGGCTCCGGGTAACGGGAAAGCGATCGGCGGTTTGAAGGTCGTCACCAACAACGGCTGGTTCGCAGCGCGGCCTTCCGGCACTGAGGATGTCTATAAGATCTACGCCGAGAGTTTCCTGGGCTCCGATCATCTGCGTCGAATCCAGGAAGAGGCCCGGAAGTTGGTGTCGACTACGCTCGCCGGCCGAGGGTGAGTTGGAGCCGGACGCGTAAAGACCTCCACTTTCGAGATGGAAAGCTGAACTGTCCGCTTTAACCCTGCTGGACCCTCTTGCCGCATGTGTTCCCCATTTTTCCGGTTGGCTGGTGCGCTTGGCGGGAACTGGTCCCTTCGGACACTGGCCGAGATCAGCCCGATTCAGCGCTCCGATTTATTGCTGTACCACCAGGTGAGTTCGCTCGCTTGCTTTGGCCCACTTCCGGGATGAGCAGAGCAGGAGACGAAAAGCGGAACTATTTGAAGAACTCCGGCGCGGGCACGCGACCGGAGAGACGATCCGAGGATTGGCAAAAAAGCATGGCATCCACCGGCGGATGGTGCGGCAGGCGATCGCCAACGCGATTCCACCGGACCGGAAACGGCCCGGGCGGAATCAACCGAAGTTGGGCCCATGGCAGGAGACGATCGACCGGATGCTGGAGGCCGACAAAGAGGCGCACCGGAAGCAGCGTCATACGGCCCACCGGGTGTACACGCGGCGGGAGGAGCATCCGGGCTGTGAGATCGGCGAATCCACCATACGGCGCTATGTGCGTCAGCGCCGGTTCGAAATGGGGTTGGCCAAGCAGGAGTTATTCGTGCCGCAGGGTTATGGCTGGGGTCAGGAAGCGCAAGGGCGATTGGTTCGAAGCGAAGGCGAAGTTAGACGGCGAGTTAGTGACATTGCAAGTGTTTGCCATGCGCAGTATGGGGTCCGGTGACGGCTATCATCGCGCCTACCTTCGGCCGGCCCAGGCGGCATTTCTGGAAGCGCACGAACACGGCTTAGCCTACTTTGGAGGAGTCTTTCGAACGCTACGTTACGACAACCTGAAGGCCTGCGTGGTCAAGATTCTGCGGGGCCGCCAACGGGAAGAAACGGATCGGATCGTCAGCTTCCGGTCGCACTGGGGATTCGCGAGCGAATACTGCAACCGCGCGAGCGGCCACAAGAAGGGAGGAGTAGAAGGAGAATGAGGAAACTGTACAATCACCTCAATCAAATCCTTGAAAATTTTCTGCAGGATCATCAAAACTGGCTGGACCAAACGGCGATGGACGGCTCATGATTTGGCCGCTTGGCGTTGGTGATGATCGCCGCAGGTGCTGCATAATCAAAGATCCATCGTTATGCCTCGCGTCGTCGTGCCCAGTTTCGCCAAGCTCAACCTGAGCCTTGCAGTTATCGGTAAGCGCACCGACGGCTTTCATGAGTTGCGCACGGTTTTTCAATCGATCACTCTGGCGGACCGGCTAGACATTGAATTTCAGGCGGGGCGGGGGCGCGAGGTTGAGTTGGATTCTTCGATCGAGATACCCGATAACCTTGTCACTCGCGCGGCGCGGGCGTTGATGGAGGCGACGGCGATTCGCGGCGTGGTGCGATGCCGTTTGGAGAAGCGGATTCCGATGGGCGCGGGGTTGGGCGGCGGGTCCAGCAATGCGGCGGCGGTGCTGCTGGCATTGCCCGTTTTGGCCGGGAAGCCAGTGCCGATGGACGAGCTGAATCGCATTGCGGCGGCGCTGGGCAGCGACGTTCCCTACTTCTTATATGGCGGCGCGGCGTTGGGGTTGGGGCGCGGCGAAGAGCTGTTTCCATTGCCCGATACGGGGCCCGGGCACGCGCTTTTAGTGACGCCCGGGATTCACGTTTCGACCCCGGCGGCGTTTGCCGCGCTCGACCGGCCCGCTCTCATCGAATTGACACCCTCCGCGCAGGGCCAAGCATCTTTCAATATGATCGCTGGTTCGGGAGTTTGCGGCCAGTGGCGAAGGACCACGGTTGACCGATCAGATGTACGATCTCATCCAACCGGCCTCGGAGCTCCAGAACTTGCCAGACTATAAGCTGTACGTTCGGACGCTTCTCGGCGGCCAACCACAGGAGCTTTTTTTCATGCACGCGTTCCCGCCGTTTGAGAAGACTGGCAAAGAGAGCGACGCTAGCACCGTTACCAGAACAAGCTTGCAACGGTATGGGCGGGATCGATACAAGGTTGAATTGGCGGTTGGTCGGTTTCTTTCCTCGGTTTCCGTTTGAGCCGGCTTTTTATGGCAGCCTCGGCGGTACACTGTTTGAAAATGCCAAGCGAACATCTTGAATACGAACTGCCAAGGCCTGCAGTAGCAGACTTGGTCGCCTCGCTCCTCATTCCCAGTTCGAACGCTAGTTTACCAGGCTGCCTCTTCCACTACACGTCCTTCGACGGACTCAAAGGAATACTGGAAAAACGGCGACTATGGGCCACTGATACCAGCTTCCTGAATGATCGAGAGGAACGCAAATATGCCGAAGACGTTATGAAGGCTTTCTTAAAGAGCATGGCCCCCGCTTGCGACAGTACACTCCTGGGCGCACTGGAAGATTGCGTTCAGTCAGCTTTTGGGTCAACCTACGTCACTTGCTTCTGTGAGGACGGCGACTTGCTGAGTATGTGGAGGGGCTACGCAGGTCGGGGTGGCGGTTATAGTATCGGTTTTGATAGGGCCGCCTTGCGAGGTTTATTGAATCCGACATTTGAGACATTTGGGAAGATTGTCTATGCTGTCGATCTCCCCCATTCGGTGATTGAGCGTTTCAAGCGACTATGCGAGTCAAACAAACAGAAGCCGCTCACGCACTGGGACCGTCACGGCCTGATCGGTGCCTTTGCACAGATGCTAGTACTGATAAAGCATCCAGCATTTCGCGAAGAGCAGGAATGGCGAATTGTTATCCCGCAGCAATCGATTGAGAATCTGCAGTTCCGCTCTGCCAATGGTGCCCCCATCCCGTATCTTGAGATTCCAGTTTGGCTAGACAAGCCTGAACTGCGGCCAGATCGGCTCCTGCCGATAAAGAAAGTATTCGTGGGCCCAACGCTGGCCTTCAACGAAACCAGCTCGGCGATCCGACAGATGCTTGAGAAGTATGGACATCCGGCGGCGATTGAAGTCCTACCTTCCGCGGTGCCGTTTCGATCTTGAATCGAGTCAATATGTGCTGGTGGAATGTCGGGCTTGGCAAGAATCCTTTGGGCCGATAGATCCCCTGAGCCCTATGCATCGCTACCATTAGCCTGGGAAGGTTGCTCGCAGAAGTCTTTGGCACGGCGTCTATCAGTACGACGGTGGGTACTCGATTATTGGCAGCTCGTCGGCTGTTCAGGAGGTCCGCGAGATCCTTGGTTCGTTTTCGCGGGCCGCCCACGTCAATAACCAGATAGATTACCTCCGAGGCTTTGGTTTTCTTGAGATAGCTGCGCAGGTGTCCACCGTCGATGAGCACTGTGATCTTTTTGCTCATGGGGCTCCTAAAAAGGATGGAGCCTACAGTTGCCTGCGGGCTCCAGATTTATGCTCGCCATACGAGCGTAGCGGAAAGTGGACGGCGTTGCACGAAAACACAACTCCTTCCATTGTCATGATAGCAGGATCTTGTATTCGGTGCACAGCGGTCGTGGATGGCCTTCTCCAGCACCCTACTGGCAGGGCTGGGCTGCCGCGAGCGGCCCAAGCTCGTGTTGGTATACTTTCCCCCATGATCGAGCCAACGCCGGATGAATTTTCGACTTACGAGAAAGTAAAGAACTATCTGGAACGGGAAGCGATCTTTCGGTTTCCCGGCCCGCTGTGCCAAACCGACTCACTGTTCGAAAAGAGTGGCGGAATACCTGTGACGATTGGAACCGATCGGACCCCGATGTGCGAGTGGCGAAAATATCAGGAAGGTTACCACGAAGCCGCTTCCTTGCTGGTTGATCTCATTGACGGCAAGCTGCAGAAGGACTATATCGTCTATCCGATTCTGTTCCTTTATCGGCACTATTTGGAGTTGATGCTCAAGACGCTGATTCTGGAAATCTCGGGAACAGATGGAAAGGCGTTGCCTCCTAAGCTGGGCAATGAGCATAAGCTGACTACGCTCTGGGATAGCCTACTCACTTTGATCCCTCCGGCTACCGGCCAAGATATTGCGGGAAAACTCTTGGGTGAGTTCACGCTCATTGATCCTCAATCGATAAGCTTTCGGTATGGAATGAAGAAAGGCTTCGAAGAAGCGTCGGTGAAGGAGCAGGAGATTAGTTTGCGTAACGTGCAGGCACTGATGAGCAAACTGTACAATCGCCTCAATCAGATCATTGAAAATTTTCAGCAAGATCGTCAAAACTATTTGGACCAAACGGCGATGGACGGCTCGTGATTTGGCCGCGCGATTCGGGGGCCAATCGCCAGAGTTGCGGCATAATCAAAGATCCATCGATATGCCTCGCGTCGTCGTGCCCAGTTTCGCCAAGCTCAACCTGAGCCTTACAGTTATCGGTAAGCGCACCGACGGCTTTCATGAGTTGCGCACCGTTTTTCAATCGATCACGCTGGCGGATCGGCTCGACATTGAATTTCAGCGCGGGCGGGGGCGTGAGGTTGAGCTTGATTCTTCGATCGATATAGCCGATAACCTCGTCACTCGCGCAGCGCGGGCTTTGATGGAGGCGACGGCGATTCGCGGCGTGGTCCGATGCCGTTTGCACAAGCGGATTCCGATGGGCGCGGGGTTGGGCGGCGGGTCCAGCAATGCGGCTGCGGTGCTGCTGGCATTGCCCGTTTTGGCCGGAAAGCCGGTGCCGATGGATGAGTTGAATCGTATTGCGGCGGCGCTGGGCAGCGACGTTCCCTACTTCTTATATGGCGGCGCGGCGCTGGGGTTGGGGCGCGGCGAAGAGCTGTATCCACTACCCGATGCGGGCCCTCGGCACGCGCTTTTGGTGACGCCCGGGATTCATGTTTCGACCCCGGCAGCCTTCGCCGCGCTCGACCGGCCCGCTCTCATCGAATTGACACCCACCGCGCTAGCCAATAAAATGAAGAGATTCCAATCCATGGCTTGGGGCTTGGCGTGCGCCAAGGCTCCGGCGGCGGATTGGGAGGCGTTTTGCGAGAACGATTTCGAGGCGGCTGTCTTTCCGCAGTTTCCCCTATTGAAGTCTTTATATCGTAAGCTACAACGGTCAGGGGCTAGCCTTGTCCGGATGACCGGCAGCGGATCGGCCCTTTTCGGGCTGTTTTCGTCGCGCGAGGCTTGCGAGCGGGGACTATTGGCGATGGGGAAGAGCGATTTGCCGTCGAAGGTGGCCGTGCAGACCATTCGATTTTCAAGCCGCGTCCAATACCGCGCCGCCTGGCGCCGGGCGCTACAGGTGTGCCTGACGGAGGCCGCCGCTTGGCCCCCGAGGTAACAACGATGGATCGCCTCAAGATTTTTACAGGCAACGCGAACCAGGCTTTGGCGTCGGAGATTTGCAGTTTTCTCGGACGGAAAGTGGGCGAGGCGTCGGTCAAGCATTTCTCGGACGGCGAGATTTACTTGCAGGTGCAGGAGAATGTGCGGGGTATGGACGTGTTTGTGGTTCAACCCACCTGTACGCCGGTTGAGCGGAATCTGCTGGAGCTGTTGCTGATGATCGACGCGCTGAAGCGGGCTTCGGCTCAGCGCATTACCGCCGTGCTTCCTTATTATGGTTACGCGCGGCAGGATCGGAAGGACAAGCCTCGGGTGCCGATTTCGGCGAAGCTGGTGGCCAGCTTGTTGGAAACCGCCGGGGCCGATCGAATTTTGTCGCTCGATCTTCATGCCGCACAGATTCAAGGATTCTTCAATGTCCCGGTGGATCACTTGTTCGCGGCGCCGGTTTTGATCGAGTATTTCCGCGGGGCGCAGTTCAACGACAACCTGATTATCGTGTCGCCCGATGCGGGCGGCGTGGAGCGTGCACGCGCGTTTGCCAAGCGGCTGAACAAGCCTTTGGCGATTATCGATAAGCGGCGCGAAGAAATGAATGTCGCCGAAGTGATGCATATTATCGGCGATGTTCAGGGCAAGCATTGCCTGATCGTCGATGACTTGATCGACACGGCTGGTACTCTGGTAAAGGGCGCCGAGGCGCTGCTGCGCAATGGAGCCAAGGCGGTATCGGCTACGGCGACGCATGCGGTTCTGAGTGGACCGGCGGTGCAGCGGATCGAAGAGTCTTCGATCGAGGAAGTGGTTTTAACGAATTCGATTCCGCTCAGCCGCGAGGCTGCGCGCTGCAGCCGCATACGCGTGCTGTCGGTGGCGAGCTTGCTGGCGAGGGCGATCCAGTCGATTCACGAGGAGACTTCGGTTTCCACGTTGTTTGTTTAGGTCAGTTTGAGATTATAGTTGGAAAAAATTCTGGCGGGCACCGCGGCGCGGTCGGTACTTTCTAAAAGTATGTCAGCGCGTCGCGCCTCGTAGAAAGAGGATGCATGAGAAAAGATATCACCGTGGCCGCAGAGCCCCGCGCATCGCGTGGGAAGAATGAGGCCAACCGGACCCGCATGGCTGGAAACATTCCGGCCGTTCTATACGGGGCGGGCGGCAACTCAGTTGCCGTAACCGTCAGCCCCAAAGACATTAACAAGATCCTGCGCCTGAGCACGGGTCACAACACGATTTTCGATGTCGACGTGGCCGGGATTGAAAAAGCCCCGGTCATGATTCACGACTGGCTTCATCACCCCGTGACCAGCCGGTTGTTGCATGTGGATTTCATGCGCATCGATTTGACCAAGAAGCTGACGGTCAAGGTTCCGGTACACACCGAAGGCGATCCGATTGGCGTTAAGATCCAGGGCGGCGTGTTTGAGGTGATCAACCGCGAAATCGAAATCGAGTGCTTGCCGGACGATATTCCGGAGAGTTTTACGATGGACGTCTCAGGGATGAACATCAACGAGTCGTTGCGCGCAGCCGCGATTCCTTTGACCGGATCGATGAAGCTGCTGACGGCGGGCGATGTGGTGCTGGTACACATTATCTCGGTCCGCGCCGAAGCCGTGGCCGCCGATGCGGCGGTGGATGGCAAGGTTGAACCGGAAGTCGCCAAAAAGGGCAAGAAGGAAGACGAAGCGGCTGCGGGCAAGGCCCCGGCCAAGGGTGGTGCGGCTCCGGCCAAGGGAGCTCCGGCCGCCAAGGCCGCTCCGGCTGCCAAGGCTGCTCCGGCTGCCAAGGCCCCCGCTAAGAAGAAGTAGTACCGGCGCTCCTGGTGCGCGACGACGATGCCGGCTGCCGACAAACAATCATGGTTGGTGGCCGGCCTCGGCAATCCGGGGCCGGAATACGAGCGGACTCCGCATAATTTGGGTTTTCTTGCGGTGGATCGGGTGGCCGCGCGCCATGCGATTCGCGTAACGCGCAGGGAAGCCAATTCGCTGGTGGGCCTGGGGCAGGTTGCAGGCGCGCCAGTGGTTTTAGTGAAGCCGCAAACGTTCATGAACGTCAGCGGTCCGGCAGTGAAGGCATTGCTCGATCGCTATGAACTGGGCGCGGCCAATCTGTTGTTGGTGTACGACGAACTGGCGCTGCCTTGGACGCAACTGCGCATCAGGCCGAAGGGTTCTTCGGCGGGTCACAACGGCGTAAAAAGCGTGATCCGTTTCGTGGGGACCGAAGAATTTGCCCGGCTTAGGCTGGGCATCCATCCCGGGCATCCGGTGGGCGAAAGCGTGAAGTATGTGCTGGAGCCGTTCCGGAAACCGTTGTGGAAAGAATTGGACGAGATGCTCGACCATGCGGCCGATGCTATCGAATCCATACTTGCCGAAGGCGTCGATAAGTCCATGGCGAAATATAACAATCGCCACGCCCAAGGCTCTACTAAAGAGGAAACATGAGAATTTACGAAGAACTCTACATTGCCAAACCGGACGTGACCGATGAAGAAATCGACGCGTTGAACGGTCAACTGGAAGCTGTCATCAAACAGTCTGGCGGCCAAATCGATAAGACCGATAAGTGGGGCGTGCGCAAGCTGGCCTACCGGGTCAAGAAACAGGCCGAAGGCTACTATGTTCTGCTGGTGTTCCATGCAGGCGCAACTACCGTGAAAGAGATCGAACGCCGTTTGCGCGTGACCGATCTTGTGCTTAAATTCCTGACCGTCCGAATGGACGAGAAACTCAAGTGGCTGGAGAAACGGCAGAAGGCGCGCGCCAAGCGGGCGGCCCGGAAGCCGGTGGTGCAACCCGCTTCGTCGGCGCTGACGGCGAATGCCCCGGCCCCTGGCGCTCCGGCGTTGCCGGCCATACCGGGCGAGCCGTCGGCTCCGATGCCTGGCGCACCTGGCGCTTCGGCTCCGGCTGCTCCGGCTGCTCCGGCGCCTGTTGCCGCCGAACCGGCTGCGGTGGCCGAAGCCGTTGCCCCCGCTGTTGTCACCCCCGAAGCCCCCGCAGCAGAGTAACTCGACACAAGGACAAGGAGAAATATTTATATGGCAGAGTCCAGAGGCGGTAAGCCGATTTCCGGTTCGCAGAGACCCACGGGCGGCGACAAAGCGATCGTATCCAATAAGCGCCAATTCTTCCGCCGGCGCAAGGTGTGCAAGTTCTGTGTCGAGAAGATCGATCTTGTCGATTACAAAGACGCGCGCATGTTGTCGCAATTCATTTCCGAGCGCGGCAAGATCGTGCCTCGCCGTTTGAGCGGCGTTTGCACTCCCTGCCAGCGCCGGCTGGCGGAAGCCGTTAAGCAGGCCCGGAGCATCGCGCTATTGCCGTTTGCGACGGGTGTCGCGCGCGGTTAACCGCGCGCTCGACAGAAGGAGAAATTTCCATGGATGTCATCCTCAGAGAAGATGTCGAAAAGTTAGGCGTGCGCGGCGAACTGGTTAAGGTCGCGCCGGGTTACGCTCGCAATTTCCTGCTGCCGAAACGGCTGGCCGTGGCGGCGACGGAGTCCAACAAAAAGATCGTCGCGCAGGAACGCGAGGGCCATCTGCGCAAGGAAGCCAAGTTGGCCGGCGAGGCCGGTGAGTTGGCGAAGATCATGTCGACGGTGTCGGTGACTATCAGAGCCAAGGCGGGTGAGAACGATCACCTGTTCGGCTCGGTTACGGTCAAAGACATCGCCGATGCGCTGGAGAAGCAGAACTTCAATATCGACCGCAAGAAGATCGTCATGGCGGACGTGATCCGCCAGTTGGGCGAACACAAGGTCACGCTCAAGCTACACAAGGACGTGAGCTTGGAACTGCCTGTCCACGTTGTGAAAGAGGACTAGTCGCGCATGGGCTATTTCGATCTTTCCGGGCAAACGGCTATTATCACTGGCTCGGCCACCGGCATCGGCGAAACCATCGCCCGCCGGCTGGCTCTGGCCGGGGCCACCGTGGTGGTGGCCGATATGAATATGGCGGGAGCCACCGAGGTCGCGCAATCGATCGGTGGCTCGGCTTTTGCGGTGGAACTGGACGTAACCAGCGCGGCTTCGGCGGACAAAGCCGTAGCCGAGGTGCTGGCGCGCACGGGCCGCCTCGATATCCTGGTGAACAACGCCGGGATTGGCGGCAAAGCGGCGCCGATCTGGGAGCAATCGCTCGAGGATTGGAACCGGGCGATCGCCATCAATATGACGGGCGTGTTCAACCTGACCAAGGCGGCGATCGTGCCGATGCGGGTGCGCAAGTATGGGCGCATTGTCAATATCGCGTCGATCGCCGGTAAAGAGGGAAATCCCAACATGACCGCGTACTCGGCCACCAAGGCCGGCGTCATCGGCTTCACCAAGTCTGTGGCGAAGGAAGTGGCGACCGAGGGGATTTGCGTGAATGCGGTTTCACCGGCTGTGGTGCGTACGAAGATCCTCGATCAACTGACGGCCGAGCAAGTGGATTACATGACGCAGAAGATTCCGATGCGGCGGACGGGAACCACCGAGGAGATCGCCGCGGTTGTGCATTTTCTGGCGAGCCCGGATTGTTCGTTCGTGACGGGGCAAACCTACGACGCCTCGGGCGGACGCGCTACTTATTAACTAACTCAAGCGTTTTCTGAATTGGTGTGGACCGCTGAAAACTCCGCCAAACTTTTTGGCCGCCGATAAACGCAGATGAACGCCGATAAAAGCCGAGAGGATTTCGGATTGGCGCAGAAGATCGATGCCAGATCTTATCGGCGTGAATCGGCGTTTATCGGCGGCCAAAAGTCTGTGGGATTTGCCGGTTCGATGAAACGACATACTAATATGCGTGGCAGCTCAGAACCGTCCTAACTACATGCCGATTTTACCAGAGCAATATGGCCGCACCGGCGCCTACGAACTTTTGTCGGCCGCCGCACGCGGCCATGTTGCTTTCGACAAGCGGCTGATTGCAGCTTTGACAGCGGCGCCTGACAGCGCGATTCCCGATTTGGTGCGATTCTCGCGCGAGGACCGGAGCGAGGACCGCGTCGACGTTTCTTTCGATTTACTCCATCTATTTGCGTGCATGCCGACCCCCGAGGCCGTGCCTTTTTTAATCGGCGAGATGCGGCGCAATCCCGACGATGCCTCCGCCGAACTGATTGACTTGGCCAATCGGGTGGGGGCACCGGCCGCGGCGGCTCTGCTGGATTTGTTCGAAGAGAAGCTCGGGGCGCATTCGGAGATCCTATTTGTGGCTTTGATGGCGGGCGCTGCCGGGGCGCGCGTCGAGCAGGCCATTGCAGCGGTGTCGGAGGCCGACCCGGACGACGGAGCGTTTCTCCGCGAGATTGCCGCGACGGGTTATGATCGCTCCGAAGCCCAACCGGAATTCGAGTATCCGGACGAGGCCGAACCCGATCTGACGGGCCTGCCCGAGAAAGAGCGCGAGGAGTTCCTGGTTAGTGAGTCGGCCGAGTTCCGATTGATGGCGGCTGCGTCGTATCTGGGCGAGGAGCTTTCCGATCGGCGGCGCCAACAATTTCTGGCTCTGGGCAAGAGCGATCCGGACGCGCGCGTGCGAGGCGCGGCCTGGGAAGCGTTGCGGGAAGAGACCGGCAATGCGGGCGTATTGACCGCTTTGACGGCTCGACTTAAAGTGGCCGGGGATGCGCACGAGCGCGCCTGCATTGCGAACGCGCTGGCCTCCCATATCGACGAGATCGAGGGGCTGGCCGAGGCGATCGAAGCCGCTTACGGCGCGCCGGAGCACCGGGCGAAGGCTCTCGAAGCCATGTGGCGATCGCTCGACCGGCGCTGGGTGGACCGGCCTCCGCTGCATCTGGACGACCCGAACGTCGAGTTGCGCCGTCAGGCGATTCTAGCCACCGGATACTTCCGGCTGCACAATCAAGCCAAGCGGCTAGAGCCTTTTTTCCTGGACCCCGGCCTGCGCGAGGACGCACTCTATGCCTATGCGCTCGCCGCTCCGGCCGATGAGACGCGCTTTGGCCTGCGGCAATTGGAGAAGCGGATTGAAGGCTTGGCCGGCGGATTGGGCGAGGAAGACGAAGAAGCGATCCGGTTTGCGCTCGACATGAGGCTGGAGATGAGCGGGCGATCCGGTTCGGTAGCCGCGAAGGAAGACGCGGGCAATGCGGCCGCGTCCACGCCAAAGGTTGGGCGGAACGACCCTTGCCCTTGCGGGAGCGGACGCAAGTTCAAAAAATGTTGCGGTGTGACGGTTCAGTAGAGCCCATTCGACGCTGGTTGGTACTTGCGCTACCGAGGCCGGTTTGTGGCCGAGATCCAGTACATTCGCTCCTACCAGCCGCGCGATTCCGTCCCGGCGATTCCTGGCCAGATGGCAAGGAATCGAGCCGAAACATTGGAGTTTTGGGGCATCCCCCTGGTACTGGGCTCGATCCTGCATTCCGCGGCCAGCCCTGAGTTCCATGGCCGCGGCGACAGATAGGGGGAGGACCGCTAGCGGTTTCTTCCTATTGGCGGCTGCAGGTCTTAACCACAGAATCCTTGCGGATGATACTTTCTGCAAGGTTAGGTTTCGCACGGATATTGGCTGGCGTGGTTTGCCTGGGGGGTATCCTGCAAGCGACTCCATTCACCAAGCTCGATGCGAGTACGACCTGCTTCAGCGGCTATGACCAGCAGTATTGCACTCTTACGGGTAACATAACCGGGCCCACCGGCACGGTGCTGCCATCGCTCCTGGCTGACTTGGTTTCAGTCAAAGCTATCACTGGGGAAGGCTTGGCGCTCCCAGACCGTAGCGCGGAGATGGACTTCGGTGGCGCGGTCCTGGCGGAAGCGATTGTCGCGGGACCGATGATGTTCACTTCGATACAGATGAGCTTTGATGCGAGAGTGGACTTGTCGGCGCAGCGGCTACCGGGGGCGAGAGAGGCGCGGCGTCAAGCCCTGCGGAGTACTGTTGGTATGGGCGGATCGTCATTGGATCTGGCCCGTGTCGAGCTAACGCTTGGAAGCGCTCTGTCAGGCGACGACACGGAGAAGAGTATTGGGCAGAGGGAGCTGGCGCGGGCCGGTTCGATCAACTTCGCTTTGGTGAACCAGGTTCATACGGTGGCTGACACCAAGGTCGAAGAGCCGAACGAGGATGACGTCATTCTGCAGTGATCGTTTTCAGACTTGTTACCGGTCGCTGACGCTTGCGGCTCAGTTCCGAGCCACAACGGCGATTGGCGAGACCTGCTGACTTTTACTTGAAAGCGAATCTCAGCACGGTCACAGCGGCGGTGGGTCGGCCCTCGGCTAGAAATGGTTTGAAGCGCCAACTTTTGAGGGTCTTCACAACTGACCCGGTCAACAGTGCGCTGCCGTTCAGGACCTTCACGTCGGACACCTCCCCGGTGGGCGAAATGTGTACCTCAACCGAAACGTCACCGGTCACCTTGAGCTGACGGGCCATCGGGCTATATTCCGGCTGAGGTTTGACTTCAGCAGCCGCGAGGGCCGTGGCGGTGGGCACGTGTATATCTGCCAAAGCTGCGGTGGCGAGCAAGGCCGCCAAGAACAATTCTCGAATCATTTACCATGGTCTCCTTTCTCTAAACGTGCCGTTGATTTCTCATCGGTTGGACTGGCCCGCTTTTGAACGTTTGTCATGCGGTGCCTGAGGCGCCGAGCGTGAAGCGGCCGACCAGGGTCTGCAAGTGATTGGCGCTGTTGGAGAGCGAGAGAGCAGTGGAAGCCAGTTCCTCGGTTTGCGCCGAGTTACTCTGCGTCACCGTATCCATTTGGCAAACGGCCCGATTGATTTGTTCTAACCCTAGCGACTGTTCGCCGGACGCCGAAGCGATTTCGCTCATGATCTCGCTGACGCGGCGGGTCGAACTCACTATTTCAGTGAGCGTTTTGCCGGACAGGTTGACCAATTCCGAACCTTTATCGACCTTGCTGAGTGAATCGCGGATGAGGGATTTGATCTCTTTGGCGGACGTGGCGCTGCGCTGCGCCAGCTTCCGGACTTCGGCTGCGACGACGGCAAACCCGCGCCCCTGCTCGCCAGCACGCGCCGCCTCAACTGCTGCGTTGAGCGCCAACAGATTGGTCTGGAAAGCGATCTCGTCAATGGCCGTGACGATATCGGCAATCTGACGGGAAGCTGCGTTGATCTCTTCCATCGCGCCGATGGCGTCGGTCACCACTTTCCCGCCGGATTCAGCGGCATCACGCGCAACACCAGCCACCGTACTGGCCTGTTTCGAGTTGTCGGCATTCTGTTTCACGGTGGCCGTCAGTTCCACCAGACTTGCGGCGGATTCTTCGAGACTCGAAGCCTGGTCATTGGCGCCTCGCGCCAAACGTTCGGAAGCTGCGGCCAATTGCTGTGCGGCATTGGTTACACCCGCCGAACCTTCGTTGACATCGAGCAAAGCCAGCCGCATCCCTTCAATCGCCCGATTCAGCGCCTTGCCCATTCGCCCCATCTCGTCTTCGGATTCGACTTGGAGGCGCAACGTAAAGTCACCGTGCGCGACGCGCTCCAGAACAACTACGGCTTGCTCAAGTGGCCGGGCAATCTGCCGCGACAGCGCATAGCCCACCGAGACGGCCAGGAACAACGAGGCCAGGAGAATGCCTATCAGTGTGGTGCGCGACGCCGAATACGTTTCACGCGCCGAATTGGCCCTTTCGGCCATCAGGGCGAGCTTGGCCTGCTGCAACGGCCGGGTTTCGGCCAAAATCTGAACGACCATTGTGTCGATCGCTTCGATTCTGGCCTGGCTCGCCCCGCCAGCCTTGCCGCCCGCCACGGCGGCAAGCAATTCGTCCTCAGCGACGGCGAGTTGCTCGAAGAGGCCTTGGACTTTGGCCGCGTGCTGCTGGGTGTCGGCCAGTTCGAGGGTATTACGATATTCGGTGAAGTTTTTGTCGAACGATTCGCGAGCCTTCATCATCACCTCGGCGGCGCGGGCGCGCTCGCCATTGGTCACCGCCGGCGCAACCGCCATCCGAAGATTTGCCACCGAGTGCAGCACGTCGAGTTCGGAGCCCTTTAAGAGCGACAGTCCGATGGCGTGCTTGTGATACAGGATCTGAAAATCGTTCTCCACCAATTCCAGACTGCGGATTCCATGCCACCCTCCCACGGCAATTAACAATGCCATGAAACCAAAGGCGGACATAAGTTTGACCACCGTTCCCCGGTTACTGAACCATTGCAACATCGTCGATTCCCTCCCGCCGTGCATCGCTCGGACGAAAACCTGTACCGCTCGGCGCGCCATCGCCGCCGGGACCGGGCTCCCAATTCAAAAGAGCGCTGGCATTCAACACAATGACCACCGACTCTCCGAGCGAGGCGACGCCGGTGACGCAACGCGACTCCAGGTTTGAACCGGCGCCAGCCGGCCGCACGGCCGAATCCTCTATATTGGCGACATCCATTACCCCGTCCACCAGCAAGCCGGCCAGCTTGCCTGCGAGCGCCGCCACGATGAGCACGGGGACCGGCGAAACGCTTGGGTCCGGGGCAATGCCAAGGCGCAGCCGTAAATCCAGGAGCGGAATAACCAGCCCGCGCAGATTCATCACGCCCAGCACCCAGGCGGGGCTGCCGGGCAGGGTGCTCCAGACGCCGGGGGCGCGAATCTCTTGCACTTCTCCCACCGGGAGCGCGTAGCTTTGCGCGCCCAACCAAAAGCATAGGTATTGCCCGCCAGGCCGCACTTGGGCGTTATCGTCCGCAGCCAAGGTTTCTCGCCATGTTTCGATCATCGACTCCCTCCTCCGATCGCCGCCACTCGGCCGTCCACGGCGTCAAGCAGCCACCCGGGATCCAGAATGAGCGCTACGCGGCCATCGCCGAGAATCGATGCGCCCAACAGGCCCGGCGCCTTGCGATAGTGGTCTTCGAGACTACGGACGATCACCTGCTGCCTGCCCACCAACTCATCGACCAGAATGGCGGCGCGCCGCTTGTCCTTTTGGAGGATGACAGCCAGGGGACGGCTCGATAAGGAGGCGCCTGGGAGGCTCAACCCAAGCAAAACCGAGGCCACACCCATCGGGATAGGTTCCCCGTCGACCAGCATCATGGAGGAGAACCCTGGCACGGCGGTCAATAAGCCGGGCTCAACGCTTTTGAGAATCGCCGCCATCGGAATCAAGTACAGTTCGTCGCTGGAGCTGACCAACAGTCCGTCCAGTATGGCGAGCGTCAGCGGCACGCTGATGCGAAACTGCGTGCCGCGCCCGGGGCGGCTGGCCAGCGTGATCGCCCCGCCCAATCGCTCAATGTTGCGCCTGACGACATCCATGCCAACCCCGCGGCCGGACACACTGGTCACCTGTTCGGCGGTCGAAAATCCGGGTTCAAAAATCAGGCCAAACAGCGCCTGCTCGCTCAAATGCGCCGAGGCCGCAATCAACCCGCGCTCGATGGCCTTTGAGCGGATCCGGGCGGCGTCAAGACCGCGCCCATCGTCGGTGATTTCCACCACCACGCCGCCGCCCTCATGCAGCGCGCGCACCGTGATCGAGCCCTGCGCGGGCTTGCCGGCCGCCAGCCGTTCTTCCAGGGATTCAATGCCATGATCGGCCGAATTACGCACCAGATGTATCAGCGGATCGCCCAGACGCTCAGCCACGCTTTTGTCGAGTTCCACGTCCTCGCCATCGAGCTCAAGCAGAAGCCGCTTGCCGGTCGCCGATTCAAGCTCTCGCACCAACCGGGGAAGCCGTCCAAACAGTTCGCTGACCGGCAACATCCGGACACTCATTACGCTTTGCTGTAGCAGCCAAACCTGACGGCCGATGTCGGCGAGCGCCATTTCAAGCTCGGGCCATCGGTCGGCCCGGAAATTGCCCGCCACCTCACTAGCCGTCGAGTGAGCGACAGCCAATTCACCGGCGAGTGTCACCAATTGATCGATCTTGTCGACGGCGACTCGAACACGCGAGGCAGCCTCGGCCGGTCTGGCAACGGCGCCCGGAGCCGGAGCGATGGGGGGCAGAACAGTTGGCGGCCAGGCAGTCACACTCGGAGCGGCTAGAAGCCCGGTGGCCAGCGCCGATAGCTCAGCCGCGGCAGTAGGCGCGGTTGATACCGCAGGCGGCGGGCCAAAAGGCTCTACGTCACCATCAATGCCGAACCATTCAAGCAATTCTTCGATCGCCGCGCGCCCGCCTTTGCACTCCAACTCCAAGTTCCAATCGAGGTAGCTGGAGAGGGGGTCCAACGCCGCGAGCGATGGCAACCGGCCCAGACCGATCTGCGCTTGGCCGATGCGCCCGAGCCGGTCCAGTTCGCGCAAGAGCAATAGAGGCTCGACACCCCGGCGCAACACCCCAGAATCAGGCCGGAGCTTCACACGCCACCTGCCGGTTCCAGCGGCAGCCGATGCAGGCCCGGCAGGCTCAGGCGCGGCCGTTAGCGCCTCCGTTAGTTCTTCCTTGATGCCCTCGACCCCGGGAGGCGGTTCGCCGCCCTGACGCTCCCATCGCACCAGATCGCCGAGCGCATCGGTGGCGCGCAGCAGTAGCGAAAGTCCAGGCGAGTCCACCGGGGCGTCACCACTGCGCATAGCCCCCAGCAAAGATTCCATGCAGTGGGCCATTCCGACGACGGCCGCCATGTCGAGCATGCCGGCGCCACCCTTGATCGAATGGGCGGCCCGAAAAACTGCGTTGATGGTTTCCGGATCCGCTTCGGCCCTTTCGAGCCGAAGCAGGCCCGCTTCGAGTTCTTCGAGAAGCTCGGCGGCTTCTTGAAAGAACGTTTCCCGGAAGCGGCCGAGGTCTAAGGGCACGCAACCTGCCCCGCGCGAGCGCCGCCGGGCGAAGGGCGGCGCCGGTCAAGCTCAGCCGAGTACACGTCCAACCACCTCGACCAACCGTTCGGGTCTAAAAGGCTTGACCAGCCAACCGGACGCGCCGGCCTCGCGAGCCTCAGCCACGCGAGTCTTGAGATTTTCGGTCGTCAGCATCAAGATGGGAATCGTCTTGGCCGACGCGATTCCACGGGCGTGGCGGACAAACGCTATGCCATCCATCACGGGCATATTGACGTCGGCGATGATGAGATCGGCGGCGTGCTCGGCCAGTAGAGCCAACCCTTCGGCTCCGTTCCCGCCCTGGATGACCGAGAATCCGCTGCTCTCAAGAGTAAAGGCGATCATGCGCCGCATAGCCAGCGAATCGTCCAATATGAGTACGATTTTCGACATCTGTGTTAGCGCTCCTCAGTTTGGCCAGGTCTCACGCTGTCTACTTGCACCGATAGCGGCGCGCCGGTAAGCCTGATCCACTCGCACAGCCGGACGCTAGGCTTTTCGACAACCAGGCGGCTGCCAAGAGCTTCCAGTTCAACCGAAGCCGATAGCAAGATCTGCAGCACGCCAGCTCCCAAATTTTCGACCAGGCTTCCGTCAAGCCGGACAATGTCAGGCGGCATTGGAAAGGAATTGCCGTCGGGCAGAACGTCGAGCAACGTTTGGCGGAGTGGACCGCTCGAATCCGAGCCCAGGTTCGGATCGAGACATATATATGATTGAGCTCGGTGCGGGGCGGCGATGGGTTGAGCAGAAGGGCTAGCGTTCATCCAGTTACTCTCATCGGTTTTGGGGAGGACAAATTTTCTGAAAACACAGACAAATTTTCGAAGCGAACCCATGGAAGGCCGCCGATATGTCGGGCATGTGTATAACCCGCCTGCCCGATCTCATGGCCGGCATCATCTCGGAACACGCGGAAAGTGCGAACTCGATGCGGCCCATTCTGGCGCCGATTCGCACCAGCCTGGAGGGGCTTCGCGATGGATTGCTGGATCTGGCCCGCCGGATCGAACGGCCCATCCTGGAAGTAGGCGCTTTTCTTGAAAGCATCCAGGATCTGGAGTCGGCAAAGCCTTCGACGCAAGGCGGGACGCGCTTGGTTGTGGCCCTGCAATCCTACGATATGTTCCACCAGGAGATTCAACTGGCCGAGCAGTTGATTGAGTTGCTGAGTATGGCCATGAAGGATTCGGCATTGAACGGACCGGCGTTGCCGGGTGCGGCGATGCTCGCCAACGCCGAGTCGATTTGTTTTCATCTGGACAGCGCACGCACTTTAATCGAAAACGCCGCCAGCGAGATACCGCCGGCCATTTCTCAGGTATTGCATGGGGCGGGGGTGAGTCCGCAGAAGTTCCAGAATTGGGCGATCAACCGTTCGCTGGCCGAGATCGGAGTGCTGACGTCGCAACTTGGGAATACGACGGCGGAAGTGGACGAATTGACCCGGACGCTGGCAGTGGCGCTTGGTGAGGATCCCAACGAAAAGCATGGTTTTGCGCCACCCGAGGCGGTTTACGAAAACAGCAGTGTGATGCTGTTCTAGGCATTTTCATGAGGTTGCACGGCCAGAATCGCAATCGGGCCATAGCGCGGCGCGAGAGGCGGAGCGGGACTGAATTCCCGCGCAAGTTGAAACTTGCCATACTTCAGGTTTACGTCTTTTTGCGGGCGACCAGGAGATTCGACTTCATGCGGCCAAAGCCGTAGCCGATTGAGAACGGCAGTTCGCCTACCTGCTCGCGTTCGGTGTAGGCGCGGCGCAGATCCTCTTGTTTCAGATTCCGGAAGCTGCCATAAGGATGGTCGTAGTGGCCAAACAACTTGACCGTCCAAGAGCCAGCCTCGTAGAAGCGGAAGGGGATTCCTGAGTCGTCTTGCACCACTGCCGAAGCCAGATCGAGCACTTGGCCGCGAATCATCCCGAACTGATCTTTGTGTGGCATGTAGGAAGCCGACTTAAACATAGAGCAGAAGGGTCCGAGCCGCTTTAAATGTTGATGAAAAGCCAGATTACCCGCGTACTGTGAATTGTGGAGGTTCAGTGAAAAATAGGCCAGCCGGCGAACTACCCCGGCGGGATCGGCAAACTCGACCACCACGCCCTCGTTGATTCCCTGGACTGAGGCTTCGCGAGGAACCCAATTTCCCTGCGCGTCAAGCGTCAGATAACGGAGTCCGCGGACGGTATTACCGTTGCGAACCAATTCAATCAACATGACCGGCAGCAGGCCGTCGGCGGCTTGGCCGCGCAACTGCAAGTCCATCTCCTTGGTGATAAAGAAGCTTTTACTGAGAATGGACCCAAGCGAGCCGCGTAGTTTAGGAAGGTAAGACGCCGCCGCGTCCTGAACCAACTGTTGATCGGGAAGCGAGCCGGGCGGTTCCAGGCCCACCAACACGTAGGTGGAGGCCGCCGGGAAGAACGTTTGCGCCGTCATGATATCGGGTCCGCCAAACGGATAGAACAGCGTCGGCTGGATGAACGAGGCTTCGGATAGATTGGTTTTGGTGAACTCGCGCATCTGGGGCTGGCGCTGGGTAAGAAACCGCTGCCACCCGAGATCGGATTGGCTGGTGTGCAACTTCCAGACCGGACTGCTTTCGGCCGGCAGAAAGGCCGAACCCGGACGTCCCGGCACACCGGCGAGGAAGCGCGCCAAATCATCCACCTTGCGATCGGCGGGGATTGGGAACGCCGTCTGCATCGGAACAGCCGGCGGCGTCTTGACGGCCGGCGCCTCGCGGCAACCGATCAACGCCAATAAAAGAAAGGCAAAAGGACGGAGAGGAACAGATGAGCTCAAGCGGGGGACCAACTTTCATATTGTAACTTGATTGCCGGTTCGGGAATCGGCTTTTTTTGAGCTCCCTCAACTTCTGTGATAGGTTGGTGCGGATGACATTGCAGACCAAACGGCTGGGAAACAGCGATTTAACGATTACACCGTTGGGCATTGGCGCGTGGGCCATGGGCGGCGGAGGCTGGGCCTTTGGGTGGGGACCACAGGACGACACAGAGTCGATTGGGGCGATTCGCGCGGCAGTGGAAGGCGGGTTCAATTGGGTCGATACGGCCGCAGTCTACGGGTTGGGACATTCCGAAGAAGTGGTGGCGCGGGCGCTGGAAGGCTTGTCGCCGCGACCGTACATTTTTACCAAGTGCGCACGCATCTGGGATGAGAATCGGCAGATCGGCAAATCGCTCAAGCGCGACTCGGTGCGGCGGGAGTGCGAGGCGAGTCTGCGGCGGCTCAAAGTGGATGTGATCGACCTTTACCAAATGCACTGGCCTGAGCCGGACGAGGATGTCGAAGAAGGCTGGGAAGCGATGGCGCGGCTGAAGGACGAGGGCAAGGTGCGATGGATTGGCGTTTCCAATTTCAGCGCCTCGCAGTTGGAGCGTGCGCAGAAGATCGCCCCGATCACTTCGCTGCAACCGCCGTATTCGATTGTGCAACCGGAAGTGGAAGAAACGGTGCTGCCGTTTTGCGAGGCGCACGGTGTTGGCGTGCTGGCATATGCGCCGATGAAGTCGGGACTGCTGACGGGGAAGATGACGCGCGAGAGACTGGCTGGGCTGCCCGAAGACGATTTCCGGCGCCGGAATCCTTTTTTCCAGGACCCGATGCTGGGGCGTGCGCTTGGAGTGGTGGAAGTGTTGAAGTCGATCGGTGAGCGGCATGGACGGACGCCGGGCGAGGTGGCGATCGCCTGGGCGCTACGCCACCCGGCGGTGACGGGCGCGATCGTGGGGTTACGCAACGCGGGGCAGTTGGAAGGGGTAATTGGCGCGGCGGCGTTCCGGCTGAACGCTGGGGAAATCGCCGAAATCGCTACGGCGTGGGCAGCGGCTTGATAGACTACCTCCCATGATCGGAGAGACCGTCGGCCCCTACCGCATCACCGGCAAACTGGGTGAGGGTGGCATGGGCGTTGTCTACCGGGGGCATGACTCGCGGCTTGGGCGGGATGTCGCGATCAAGGTTCTGCCCGCGGAGGTGGCGCGAGACCCCGAACGGATGGCGCGATTTGAGCGCGAGGTTCGGGCGCTGGCGGCGCTGAATCATCCGAATATTGCCATCCTTCATGGCCTTGAGCACAATGCGCTGGTGATGGAGCTGGTCGATGGGCCGACGCTCCAGGACAAAATCAGGCAGGGCGCGATCCCGATGAACGAAGCGATCGCCATCGCGCGCCAGATCGCGGATGCACTGGAAGCCGCGCACGCCAAGGGGATCACACATCGCGATCTTAAGCCAGCCAACGTAAAACTCACGGGCGAGGGTCAGGTGAAGCTGCTGGACTTTGGCCTGGCCACCGCGGCGGCGGCGCCCGGTTCCGCCGATGCGAGCGATCCGGAGAATTCACCCACGCTGACGCTGAGCGCGCTGACTGGCGTTGGCGTCATTTATGGGCACGGCGGGATACATGAGTCCGGAGCAGGCGCGGGGCGCGGCGGTGGACAAGCGTTCCGACATCTGGTCTTTCGGCGTGGTGTTTTATGAGATGCTCACCGGCAGGAAGTTGTTCACTGGCGAGACCGGCAGCGATATCCTGGCGGCGGTCTTGGCGCGCGACATCGACTTGAGCGCGTTGCCCGGGTCGACGCCCTTGTGGCTGACACATCTACTGGCGCGTTGCCTGGAGCGCGATAAGAAGAAGCGGCTGCGCGATATCGGCGATGCCTTCCTGAATGAGAATCTCGCACCGGCTGTCGCAAGGGTTTCCGCGCCAGAGCCGCCCCGCAGAAGCTGGACCCTGGCAGCGGCCGCTGCAGGGATCGCGTTGGCAGCGGGCGGGCTGGCGGGTTGGGCTTTCAGATCGAACGGCGCGACGGGCGCGGAGATTCCGGTTCACGCTTTTTCTTTCTCGCCGGCTATGCTTGGCGAAAGCGACCTGGTCAGGCGGGCCGCGGTTTCCCCCGATGGCAAGCAGATCGCTTATGTGGCCGCTGGCAAAATCTGGATTCGCAGTCTGGCCAACGAAACTCCCGTGGCGGTGGAGGGATCGGAGAATGGCGAGGGGCCGTTCTGGTCTCCCGATAGCAGGCAGGTTGCGTTCGGGGCCGAACTTGAATTGAGGAAAGCCGCCATCGCAAGCGGCGGCAGGACGAGCAAGGTGTCGAGGCTCTCCGCCGGATATCGGGGTGGCGCGTGGAGTCTGGACGGCGCAAGTATCATGATGGGGACCGTAGATGGCGGTTTGGTGGAGGCCCCGGCCAACGGTGGGTATGCGAAGGTGGTAGTTGCACCGGGGAAAGGCGCGGGCAACGTTTATTACTCGCCGCAGTATCTGCCTTCGCCCCCGGGAAAGCGGCTGGCGGTGGCGTCTCGCGGGAGCCGTAATCAGCAAACGATGTTACTCATCGATCTGACGACCGGCAAGCAGGAGACAATCGGCGACGGCGCTTATCCTTGTTACTCGCAGACGGGCCATATCCTCTATCAACCGGGCGCGCGGCGGCAAGGGGTGTGGGCGGCGCCTTACTCGGCTGAGAACGGCCGGATTACGGGCGAAGCCTTTTCGGTTCGGGAGAGCGGCACTGACGCCAGTTCCTCTGCGAGCGGCTCGCTGGTCTGGCTGGATAACAATACATTCGCTGAACGGCAGCTTGTCTGGAAAGACCGGCAAGGGCGTCGACTCGGCGTCGCGGGGATGCCGGCGCCTTCGGTGAGGGGACTGGCCGTTTCCCCCGACTTTACTCGTGCCTCGTTTGCGACCGAGACTCAAGGCAACAGCGACATCTGGATACAGGATTTAGGCAGTAACCGCCGGACCCGATTTACGTTTCATCCGCAGAATGATGTCTACGCAGTTTGGTCCCCGGGGAGTGACATTGTTTTCGCATCCAGCAGGCTTAGTAACCTCAACATCGAAATGTTTATTCAGGGCGCAGACGGGAGCGGGGAGCCGAAACGGATCGCCGGTAGTCCGGGGCGGCCGCAGTTCGCTTCCAGTTGGTCGACCGATGGCTTAACGGTGTTGATCAACTACCAGGGTCCGAAGACGGGTCCCGACATTTGGTACATTCACAGGAATCCCGATGGATCCTTCGGTGAAGCCAAGCCGTTTCTTGAGTCGCCATTCGATGAACAAGGCGCGCAGTTTTCGCCCGACGCCAAGTGGGTGGCGTATGAATCGGATGAATCGGGCCGGGCTGAGATCTATGTCCGGCAGTTTCCCGGCGGCGGGGGCAAACGCCAGATCTCGGTGCGCGGTGGATCCGACCCGCGTTGGCGGCGCGACGGCAAGGAGATTTTCTTTTTGACTGCGGAGACATTGTTTGCCGTGCCTGTGTCGTGGAACGGCGGGTCCCCCTTGCAGGCTGGTGACGCGGTTGAACTATTTCATTCGCCGGGCGTGCGGGCGGGGCGCTTTGCGGGCGGACAGTACGACGTCACTCGGGATGGCCAACGCTTCCTGCTTTTCGAGCCAACGGAGGCGGACGCGGCCAAGCCGCCGGGAATTCACGTGGTGTCGAATTGGCTGAGTGCGCGGCCTAGATAGCCTAGATAGAGCATTTTCAGGCTTACGATAGACACCGGCTCCCTGACGCTGACGGCTCAGTTCCGAGCGGCGACGGTGACCTAGCGGTCTCCAACCAATTCCATATCGGACGACTAAGGCCTTTCTAGGTACTTCCCTAGGTAAAGGCCCTATCCCTAGTCCTTGGAATACTCCCGAAAGTAAGGGGGAGGGTTTACGCGACTAGACTCTACGCGTCAGCCTATGGAGGAGAAACTCATCGGGATGCCCGGGGAGACAACTCATGTTTTCAACAGCGATCTTTAGCTCGAAGACGTCCGCTAAACACCAGACACTCTTGCGAGAAGCCGTCGTCGCTGTAAAAAAAGGCGATCGGGCTGTGGCGCGCACGCTACTTCGCGAAATCGTTCATGGCGATCCACGGAATCCGCAAGCGTGGCTCTGGATGGCCGGCGTCGCAGAAGGCATCGCGGAAGTGACTCACTGTCTTGAGAAGGTTCTCGAGGTTGAGCCTGACAACCAGATGGCCAACGAGCGGCTATCGATGCTGCGGCTGCTTCGGTACACCAGCAGCGATGGGAGGCAAGAACCTCGGACGCCGCCCCCAGGCGTAGTCCCCCCGCCATCCAACCCGGCAGCGATCGCGGTGCGTGGCAGTTCGTCCATTCAGGCCTACAGCGGGAGCTTCACTTCGAATACTTCTGGCGAGGTGCCGCGTCTGAGGGCCACGCCGTATGCATCCTCTGCGTCGGTATGCCTACTGTGCCAATCCGACCTCGATATCCGAAGGCAGCAGTGCACCCGATGCGGCGCCTTGACCGCGCTGCGTTCTCTGCAGGACGTGTTTGCCAATCGCGCCTCCGATGCCGTTTTGATTCGCCAAGGCGTCGAACGCTGGCGCGTGGAGCACGAAAAAGAGGCCACCAAAGACAGCAGCATGGCGCTGGTTTTTGGGTATCTCAATCTTCACGAGTTTCAGAAGGCGATCGAGTATCTGAAAGTGGCGCACCGCCTCAGTCCGGAACGGAAGGACCTGTTTGAAGCCCTCGACAAACTGGAGCGTTGCCCGTCGGTGATGGTGGTGGACGATAGCGCAACCATCCGCCACTTGGTGTCGCACACGCTCAGCGGCGCAGGCTACATCGTCCGGATGGCCGAAGATGGCGTCAAAGCACTGTCGATGATCCAGGACGCGCTGCCCGACGTGATCTTCATGGACATCAATATGCCGCGGATGGACGGCTATCAGGTTTGCAAGGTCATCAAAGGCGACCAGGCGACCAAACAAATCCCCGTCGTAATGTTGTCCGGGAAAGACGGCTTCTTTGACAAGGTAAAAGGCCGTCTGGCCGGTTCGTCCGAGTACATCACCAAGCCATTCGAGACTGACGCGCTTATCCGCAGTGTTGAAAAGCACCTGGTGCCTCACAAGCGCGGCGGCGTAGACCGCACCCTCGCGGCACGCTAGCCGAATCGCCGGACAAAAGAAAAGAATTTAGCAGGAGAAGGACCGATGAACAAGAACTCCGATCCGATGCAGGGGTTTCTGGAGCAACTGCTCCGTGACTGGGAGGCCGGCCCAAAAGCAGGGCCAGCGGCCACTACCGCCAAGGCTTCCGCCGCCCCTGTCGGCACCATTATTCCGACGCCGGGAATCGGGTCGGTGGTGCGGTCGCTTCCGGAACTGTCCGACGCCGTCTCGCTCAACACCCAGGAAGAGCTGTCTGAATCCTCCCCGCCCGCTACAGTCGTCGAGTTGGCTGCGCCCGCTTTTGAGTCGCACTCTGACGCCCCCGAGACCTCGATCTCGGTGCTAGCGGAGGCAGTCACCAACCTTGAGCCACTTGAACACGACGAGTTTGCGGTCGAACCGTCAAAGCCTCTGTTCCAGTGGAAGCCGCCGGCTACGATTGCTCCAGAGACCGCTTCTGCGCCCGCCAAGCCCGCCTACCAGTGGAAGCCAACCGTTCCAGTTGCGCCGGTCGAGGCGCTGTCGCCGGAACCGGCTCCGGAACCCCACAAATCCGCCTTTGTCTGGAAACCGGCCGCCGCTCCAACGGAAGCTCCCACCCAGTCAAACCGCATCGAATCACCCGCGCCGGAAGCGGCTGCTGCTGTCACGCCACCTAAAGCCAGCTTCCAATGGCGCCCCACGGCCCCGGAGGCCCCCACTGCGGCGGCTGTCCCGGAAGTTCCAACCTCCAGTTCACAGGTGGTTCCGGCCGAGCCCGCCAGACCTGGGCTCGTGTGGAAGCTGTCAACTTCACAGACCGCCAGCCAGGCGCCCGCTATTCCGCCGGCCCTGATTGACTTTGCGGCGGCGCTTTCGGCGTTGAAAGCCTCACGACCGTCAAATCCGGGCGCCGCAACGCCACCGGCGGCCTTAATTCAGACTCCGTCACAGCACAGCCCCCAAGCGGTATTTGCGCCTGAAGCGCCGACGGTAATGGCAACCGCGCCGGCCCTCGAAGACGCGGTCTCAATCGAAGAAACATCGATCGAAGAAACATCGATCGAAGAGACCAGGGTGACGGCGGAAGCCGCCACATGGGACGAAGAAGCTGCAGCCGAAGAAGCCGCTGCGCTAGCAGAAGCTGCCGCAGTCGCGGAAACTGCCGCGCTGGCGGAAGCCGTCGCGGCCGAAGAAGCCGCTGCAGCCGCGGAAACTGCTGCGCTGGCGGAAGCCGTCGCGGCCGAAGAAGCTGTCGCAGCCGAAGAAGCCGCCGCGCTGGCAGAAGCTGCTGCGCTAGCGGAAGCCGTCGCGGCCGAAGAAGCTGTCGCAGCCGAAGAAGCCGCCGCGCTGGCAGAAGCTGTCGCGGCCGAAGAAGCCGCCGCAGTTCACGAAGCGGCGTTTGTCGAAACGCACACCGACTTCGAAGAAGAGGACGCCGACATCCTAGTCGGCGAATCCGTCGAAGCCATGCCCGAAGACGCCTCCTACGAAACCCTGGAAGATTCGGACCTGCTTGAGTCACTGCTGTCTCAACAAGCCGCCGAATTCGCCGCCGGCGCGTTCCAAGCCGAGACGCTGCCCGAATACCTGAACGTAGCACCTCAATACGAGCCAACAGAGCCTATCCCCGCGGCCCTGGCCGAACTCGACCCCGAGGCCGACGAGGTCCAACCGGACGAACCTGAACCGGCCCATTCCCATGCCCCTGCCCATGCCCCTGCCGCCGCCTCAGCTTGGGCTCCGGGTCCAACAATCGAGATGCCGGCAACCGGGCCGAGTCAATTCTCTTTCCTGGCCCAACCACCTGCAGAGCCAGCCGAGGACGAGCTCGAAGAGCTATTCGCCGTTCCTCCGCCCATTTCCAGGCAGGATGGCCAGGAGATGGCCGCCGTCCTCTCGGACCTTGAGACGATCCTTCCGGCCGGGCAGTGGGATCAAGGCGAAGCTGAGAACCGGCGCGTCGAATTGCAGCGCCACCTCGTGTTCGCGATCAACCAGGAGAAATTCGCAGTCAGCTTGGAATTCCTGCTGGAAATCGATAACATGCCCAACTGGACGGGCATTCCCGGCCTGCCTCCATCCGTCCGCGGACTGATTAACCGGCGCGGCGAAATCGTTTCGCTACTGGAACTCCGATCCATACTGGGGCTGGCCTATCCGGAGCTGCCCAAGAAGGGCAAGATCTTTGTCGCGACCGGCGCCGAACGCCATTCAGTCTCAGCCTTTGCGGTGGACGAAATCGAGGGCATCATCGGGTTGGATCCCAAGCGCATGACTCCGGTAGGTGAATTCGGAGCCACGGCCAAGGGCGTCACCGCCACTATTGAAGAGGGAGACGCGCTCATTCGTATTCTCGACATTGCCGGAATCCTGGCGGATGTCGAAAAGACGTTTTCGTTAGACCAGGCTTGGATGTAAGCCATGCGACTGGAATTTCGCGACCAGCAGCCCTTGCGCCCGAGCGCCGCCGCTAATCCGATCGAGGCCGCTACTCCCGCACCGGAGGGCTACCGCCGGACCGTGCTCGAGAACGGTCTCCGGATCGTGACGGAGCATCTCCCGGAAACCCGGGCCGCGTCGATCGGTGTGCTGATCGAGTGTGGCTCGCGCGACGAAACCGTGGAAGAGTCAGGACTCGCCCACATGTGCGAGCACATGCTCTTTCAAGGCACCAGCAGCCGTTCGGCCCTGCAAATCGCGCGCCAGATGGACTTTGCCGGCGGCCAGATCGGCGGCTTCACCACGCGCGACTATACCTGCCTGCATGCGGTCGTGTTGGCCGATCACGTCTACTACGCGTTGGACCTGATTGGCGACGTGCTGCTCAATTCCACCTTCCCCGAAGATTCCTTGGCCCGCGAAAAAAGCGCGATCGTCAGGGAACTCGAAGGCGGTTGCGACGTGCCGAGTCTGCGCGTGCTGGAAATGCTGAAACGGCGCGCCTGGCCTGGCCACCCGCTGGGGCGTCCCATCGCCGGCAGCACCGAAGCCGTGGCCGGTCATACCCGCGAAGACCTCATCTACTTCTTCCACCGGAACTACACGCCTAACCGGATCATGATCGCTGCGGCGGGGAATCTGAATCACGAGGACTTCGTTGCCGATTGCCGCGACGCCTTCTGGCGGCTGATGGGGGATAGCGAGCGGCCACGCCTCGTGGCGCCCCATTTTAGCCCCGGCGTGAGTTTCGATAGCATCGCATCCGCGCAAAGTTACTTTGCCATTGGCATTCCAGCCCCCGCCTATAACCACCCGGATCGAGTTTCCACTCACCTGTTGATCGGGCTGCTCGGCACCGGTTACTCGTCACGGCTCTTCCGCCGCCTGCGCGAAGATACGGGGCTCGTGTATGACGTTCATGCCGACTATCATGCTTACGCCGAAGCAGGCATGGTCGTCTTCGAAGGCGCCACGCGGCCCGACTGCGCCGAACAAGCCGTCGACATTACTCTCGACACGTGGAACCGGCTGGTTTCCCGTGAAGAGCCGGTCGAAGAGGAAGAGTTAGTCGGAGCCAAGAACCGTCTTCGTTCGCAGCATATCATCTCGTCAGGCGACGTCTACACTCGCATGTGCCGCCTCGCCACGCAGGAACTCTATTTCGGCCATACGGTCGACAGCGACGAAATCCAGGAAAAAATCTCATTGGCCACAACCGAGGATGTTCAGCGGGAAGCTTGCCGGCTCGGCGACGCCGAGACCGCGCAACCGTTGCACGTCGCCTTGGCCGGCCCACCGCTATCCGGAGCGGCCTGACGTAAGTCGGGTTGTCTCCCAGGATGATTCCCGTTGAAAGGAGGTGAGGCAACTATGGCGTTGGCCCCCAACATCAAGTCGGCTTGGATCGAAGCCCAGAAGCGGTCTGGCGTTCCCGTGAACGCAATTGGGCTGAAGATCAATCCCAGTGACGCGATGACCATGCGCGTATGGTCGGATGAAGGCATCGATAAGTTCGTCAAGAAGTAAGATGCCTGTCTGTTAGTTGAGGACGCCGGCTGGCCGGTCCGGGGGCTGAGGTTCCCAATCGGCCAATCGGCCAATCGTCCGCATTGCAATGTTGGCCCCTGGTTTCTAAGGAGAGAGTGCAAATGGCGACTAAAACGATCCTGCTCGTGGACGACAGTCCGACTCAGGTTAAGGCAATGCAAGAAGCGTTAAGGGGCCAAGGATATGAGTTAGTGACGGCCGCCGACGGCGAAGAGGCGTTGGCTAAGGTGATGCAGGAGAAACCCGACATGGTTCTGCTCGATGTCGTCTTGCCCAAGAAAAACGGTTTTCAGGTGTGCCGTCAGCTCAAGACTTCGCCGGAAACCAAGCATACCAGGGTCATTATGGTTACAAGTAAGAGTCAGGATTCGGACCGCTTTTGGGGCCTCAAACAAGGCGCCGACGAATTCCTCACTAAGCCGGTGAGTCCGGAAGAATTGCTCGCCCTGATCGGGCGATACCTATAGAGTATACGGGTTATTGCCGACTAACTACTAAGCCATTAACCCAAGTTGGATCGCACCGCCATTGGCGGGCGCCGCAAAACGGAGAGCGCCGGGGAAAATCGCGGGCCGCTGAGCGCGGGGATGGCCGTTGTCGGGAGAAGGGAAAGAGGAGAGTCCTTACATGTTAGAAAAACTTCGAAAATTGAGAATGTGGCAGAAGTTTGCCCTCATGGTCACAGTGATGGGCATTCCGTTTGTCACCGCTATCTACCTGCTGAACGGGCAAAGCTCGGTGCAAGTCGCTATGACGCGCAGCGAAATCGACGGCGTCGACTACTTGCTCGCCTGGCGGCAACCATTTCAGGCGATCGGCCAACACCGGGCGGCTTTGGCCGCTGTGATCGGCGGTGACAGCAACTTCCGCAGCACGATGACGACCCTGCAGGCTAAAGTCGACGCGGGCTTTGCGGCGGTCGACGCGGTGGATGCAAAATTCGGGCAGCGCTTTGGAACCAGTCCAATGCTGAACGACGCCAAGCGTCTTTGGCAGGATTTGCGGTCGCGGGGTCAGAGCCTCTCCCTTCAGGAGAGCAATGCCCGCCACACCGAACTGATCGCCCGCCTCGGTGACCTGCGCCGCCGCGCCAACGATCAATCGCAACTCATTCTCGATCCCGACCTCGACACTTACTATCTGATGGACACGGTCGCTCTGCAGCTTCCCGACTATGCCGAACGCCTCTCTGTCCTCCGCTCGATGGGCGTGGCGGCCGCCACCGCGGGCGGAGCCACCGAACAACAGCGGATCCTGGCCCTCACTCTGGAAAGCTCCGTCAACGAAAACGGCGTGGCTGTGACGCGAGCGCTCAAAACGGCGTTCGAAAACACGCCTGAACTCCAAAGCAAACTGGGAGGCCAACTGGGCACGACGCTCGCTGAAGGCGAACGCACCATTCGTTACGTCAACGAAAAGTTCTCCTCGGGCAAGTCCCTCAACGCAACCGCGCAGCAGTTTTATGACGCCACTACGTCGTCCATCGACGGTGCGGCAGCCTTTTACGATTCCTCCGCCCTTCAATTGAAAGACCGGTTGGCCGAGCGCATTTCACGCCTCAACGGCGAAACCCTTCGCCGCATCGCCCTTTCGCTCGGCGTTCTGGCCGGCGCTATCTTCATCGTCTGGCGCATCTACCTCGGCATCAGCAGCCAATTGACTTCGCTGACCGAACTGTTCGGCCAGATCGGTATCGGCAACTTCGAGGCGCGCGCCACCGTGACCAGTCAAGACGAGTTGGGCGAAATGGCCGACTCGCTCAATAACATCCTGGGCGGAACGCTGAACATGACTCTTCAGTCCACGCAAGACCGCGTGGCGCTCGAAGAGAACATCCAGAAGCTGCTCGAAGAAATTTCGGAAGCGTCGAACGGTGACCTGCGGGTGCAGGCCGAAGTCAGCGGCGAGGCCACCGGCGCAATCGCCAGCGCTTTCAACACCATGATTTTGGAATTGCGCAGCATCATTAGCCAGGTGCAACAGACGACGCTCACGGTGAGCTCGTCGGCCACAGAGATTCAAGCCACGACCGAGCATCTCGCCGAAGGCTCGGAAACCCAGGCCAGCCAGATCGGTAAAGCTTCCGCCGCCATCGGCGATATGGCCGCGTCCATTCAACAAGTGTCCGCCAACGCCGTCGAAGCGGCCACCGTCGCCACCAACGCGCTCAACAACGCGCGCCAAGGTTCGGAGACCGTGCATAAGACGATCAACGGCATGAACGGCATCCGGCAACAAGTGCAGCAGACCTCGAAGCGGATCAAGCGCCTGGGTGAAAGCTCGCAGGAGATCGGCGAAATCGTGCAGCTGATCGGCGACATCGCCGACCGTACGTCGATCCTGGCCTTGAACGCTTCGATCCAAGCGGCCATGGCGGGCGAAGCCGGTAAGGGATTCGCAGTCGTCGCCGAGGAAGTGGAACGGCTGGCCGAACGGTCGACCGAAGCGACCAAGCGAATCGCCGGCCTGATCAAGTCGATTCAGTCCGACACCAACGAAACCATCGCCGCGATGGAAGAGACGACACGCGAAGTGGTCTCCGGATCCGATCTCGCCAACGAAGCCGGCCGCAAGCTCGAAGAGATCGAATCGGTCTCCAAGCAACTGGCGGACCTGCTCCAATCCATCTCGATGGCTTCCAAGCAACAGACTCGCGGTTCGGACTCGGTGGCCCGCGCCATGGGCGAGATTTCCGACGTGACGCAACAGACGGCGGCGGGCGCCAAACAGGCGGCGGTTTCGATCAAACGCCTGGCCGAACTCGCCGACGATCTGCGCGGTTCACTCGGCCGCTTCAAGCTGCCGGTGGCAGCCTAGGCGGAAGTTAGCGCTTCATGCCGGCCCTGGCTGTTCCTTCTAATTCGCTGCCAGAGCTTCCCCTTGCCGAGGGGCGGCTCTGGTGTGAACTGATCGAACGCCGCTGCGGCCTGCACTTTCCCGAGAGCCAGTGGCGTTACCTGCGCCGGCGGCTTTGGGAGAGGATGGCGCTCGCTTCGATTTCGACTTACTCGCAGTACTACCGAGTCATAGCGGAAGGCGGCCGCCCGGAGGAGTGGCGGTCGCTGCTGGAAGATCTTCTGAACCCGGAAACTTCCTTCTTCCGCCATCAGCCTTTCTTCAAGGCCTTAACCAGAATGCTGCAGGACTGGCGCGGAGGCGAACCGCGGAGGTTATGGAGCGCTGGCTGTTCAACCGGAGAAGAGGCTTATTCCATGGCGATGACGGCCGCCGCAGCCGGCGCAGCGGCCGAAGTCGAAGGCACGGATTTGAATCCCCGCGTTCTTGAACGGGCTCGAACGGGGATCTTCTCCGCTCGGCAATTGGACGCCGTACCCATGGCCTGGAAAGCCCGCTTCCTGAAGGAAACGGCGAAACCGGGAGAGTGGCAGGTGGCCGGCAATCTGCGCACGCAAGTCAAGTTCGAAACGTTTCAGTTACTCGATTCCGGCACTTATCCGAAGCGTGAATTCGACGCGATCTTCTGCTGCAACGTGCTGATCTATTTCAGCCCGGCCGCACGGCAGCGCGCCGCGTTGGGTTTACTGGGCCGCTTGAAACCCGGCGGCTACCTGTTCATCGCCCCAGGCGAATCCGCAGGATTGAGTATGCCGGGAGCGGAGCTCACACGCGTGGAAAGTACGCAGGTATGGCGGCGAAATGTGTAGGGCAAGCCTACTGGCTTGTCTTTAGATGGCTTGGTTCAACAGCGAAATGAGGAGATGGGAGTGACCAAAAAAATCTCTCCGGAGTTATTGGCCGGTTTTAGCGCCGAAGCCACCGAGTTACTCGTGAGGATCGCCGCCAACGTCGAGCAGGTTCAACTGCAGCCGGACTTGGTTGGCCACCTCGACGAAGCCCGGCGCGCGGCGCATCAGGCCAAAGGCGCGGCTTCGATGATCGGCTTGACCGATCTCGCCCATGTCTTCTATTTCATCGAAGAGGCGCTCGAAGAACAGCGGGGCGGCCGCACGCCCTGGACAGATGAGTCGGGCGCCGTCTTCGGTTCCTGCGTCATCCAGATCAGCGGATACATCAACGCCCTGGCCCGCGGCGAATCGCCTGAAGCGATCCTCACCGGAGAAGTGGCCGCGGCGCTTGAGATGCTTCGGGGCTCTGCGGGCAAAAATCCAGGCACGGTGCTTCGTGTCTCCCCACCCGGCACGGACCGTGCACGCGCGCTCGAAACCTCTTCGGCAATTCCGGCCGAACTTCTGGACGTGTTTCGTCAGGAGGCGGAGGAACACTTAACCCGGATTGGCGAACATCTCGGCCAACTCGAGCGGCAGCCGGAGCGGCAGGATTTCCTGCTGGAAGTCCGCCGGTCTGTTCATACGCTCAAGGGCGCGTCCGGATCGGTCGGATTCACTGAACTCAGCCGGCTGTCTCATCGAATGGAAGACCTGCTCGACCGGCTTGCCGACACCGGCGAAACCCTGTCGGCCGCCCATCGCTCGCTGCTGGTTTCCACCTACGACGCTCTCTGCGATATGAGCTCGGGGTCACAGAACCCCGGTGAACTGCAAGACCGCATCAAAATCCTCTACACGCGTTACGACGATTGCGAGCGGGGCGCGGTCCAGGCGCCCACGCCAAAAGCGCCGCGCCGCGAGGCCATGCCCCGTCTTTCCGCCGAACTTATAGACTCCTTCCGCCAGGAGACCGAAGAGCGTCTGCAATCGGTGCAGGAACAACTGCGGATGCTGGAAGCCAATCCTTCCGACGCAGACCTTACGCTGGCCATCCGCCGGACCATTCACACGGTCAAGGGCGCCTCGGCCATGATCGGCCAAATCTCGATGAGCACGCTCGCCCATCGCATGGAAGACCTGCTGGACGCGTTAGCCGCCAAGACTGTTTCCTACGACGACCATTCGAAGAACCTCCTCTACCTGGCAGCCGACGTCTTAGGGGACTTGGCTGCCACTGTCGGCGCGGATGCCCAGGATGTGGCGGCTTCGATTGACGAGATCGTCGCGCAATTCGACCTCCGGCTCAAGGATGTCATCGCAGCCCGCGCCCAATCCGAGCGCCAGCATGTGATCTCGCCGCTCGGCGCCGAGCCGGCCATTGAATTGACGTCCGGTCAAGCCGAACCGCTCGGCCTCGCAACTGCGCCCTCGGCTTCGGGCCAGTATGTACGCGTGCCGATTGAGCGCCTCGACGAACTCGTTCGCTTCGTCAGCGAACTGCTGGTGAATCGGTCGACTTTTGAACAATACCTCGGCGCCTATGGCCAGGAAGTGCGCGAACTCGACCTTAGCATCACTCGCCTCAGACGCGTCTCGCAGCGGCTGGATTCCGACGTCGAAATTACGCAACTGCGTAGCGGCATCGGACAGTTGGCCATCCGCGGCGTCATGATGCCGGACAAGAAAATCGACAAGCGCCAGGAATTCGACATGCTCGAATTCGACCGCTACACGGACCTTCACCTCGTGTCGCGCGATTTAGCGGAAACCGCCGTCGACGTCACCTCGGCGGCCTCCGAACTGCGTGCGCGCGCCGGAGATTTCGATAGCTATCTCAACCGTCTGAGCCGCCTGACCAGCGACATCCAGGATCGCCTCATGCGCCTCCGGATGGTCCCGCTGGCCTCGCTCTCAACGCGCCTCCATCGGACAGTGCGTGTCACCGCCGAACGGACTGGCAAACAAGCTGACTTTGTGCTGATCGGCGACCGTATCGAACTCGACAAAACGGTGCTCGAAGAGATGGCCGGCCCCATTGAGCATGTGCTCCGCAACGCCGTCGATCACGGCATTGAAGGCGATGCCTTGCGGTGGGCCACCGGGAAACCCGCCCGCGGACGAATCTCGCTGGAAGCCCACTACGAAGGCACTCAGGTTGTGCTCGTGATCTCAGACGACGGCTCTGGCATTAACCCGGACCTGGTGCGTGCGGCCGCCGTCGAACGCGGGCTCGTCTCCGAAGCCGAAGCCGCGCAGATGCCCGACGACCGGATGGTGGATTTCATCTTCCGGCCCGGCTTCAGCACCGCGCGCCAACTCAGCGAAGTCTCCGGCCGTGGCGTTGGGATGGATGTGGTGAAGAGCACGGTAACCCGCTTGAAGGGAACCGTGGAACTCACGTCCGTGCCCGGACAAGGCACCCGCTTAACCGTACGGCTGCCAATGACCTTGGCGATCATGCGCGTCATTCTCGTCAAGGCGCATGGTGAGACATACGCTATGCCGGCGAACATGGTCACGCGCATCCTGCGGGTGGGCCCCGAATCCATTGAGAATGTGGCGGGCAAGGCCGTTCTGCGCACCGACGGTAAAGTGCTGCCGCTGCTGCGCCTCGGTGAATCGCTCCAGCTAAAGGGACCGGCTGACAAAGCCGTCACCCGGCCTCCCGCTTTGCTGCTGCAACTCGGCGATCATGTGGTCGCCCTGTTAGTGGACGAAGTGCTCGATGCACGCGAAGTCGTCGTCAAGACTCTTGGGACGACTCTCAGGAAAGTGCGCGGATTCACTGGCGCGACCCTCATGGGGGATGGCTCGGTCGTGCTCATCCTGAACCCCAGCGATCTGGCGGAAAATCACGCTCCGCGGGTTGCGCATGTCGCGATGTCTCCGCAGGCCGCCATCGCGCACAAGCCTCTTGAGATTCTCACCGTGGACGACTCGGTCAGCGTGCGGCGCGTGCTGGGCAAACTCATCGAGGGCGCCGGTTGGCGGCCCACGCCCGCTAAGGACGGGCTGGAAGCGCTCGAACTTTTGCAGCGCGGTTTGAGTCCGGACGCAATTCTGCTCGATGTCGAAATGCCGCGGATGGACGGTTACGAATTGCTTGGTGTGCTCCGTGCGCTTCCGCAGTTCAAAAATCTGCCCATCGTCATGTTGACCTCGCGCGCCGGCGAAAAGCATCGCAAGAAGGCGTTCGAACTGGGCGCCACCGACTATCTGGTGAAGCCTTACCAGGAAGACACTCTGCTGGCGGTGGTGCGGCGCGTGGTCCGGGAAGCCAAGGAACTCGCCGTACGATGAGCCGCGACAACATCCGCGTAGTGATTGCCGACGATTCACCGTTCATCCGGCGGCTGGTCGCTTCTTATCTCACTCCGGATGCCGGCTTCACTGTGGTCGGCGAAGCGGGAGACGGCATTGCAACTGTCGACGCCGTCCACAAGTTGCAACCTGACGTGGTCACGCTCGACCTCGAGATGCCGGAAATGGATGGGCTTGAGGCTCTGCGGACGATCATGCAGACCCTGCCCACTCCAGTGGTGGCGATCAGCGGCGTGAGCGGCAACGCCGCCACCCGTACTTTGCAGGCGCTCGACATAGGCGCCGTCGATTTTGTCCTGAAGTTTACCCCGGGCGTGGCGATCGATCCTGAATCGCTCGCTCGCGAGATCGTCACCAAGACGCGGCTCGCCGCCGGGATTCAAGTCGTGCGTCTGCTCGAACGGACCCGGGAAGTGGCGGCCCGGAAGACTGCGCAGCCGTCAAAAACCGAGCCCGCTCCGCAAGGCGGGCTGCTCCCCGGCATTGTCGTGATCGGCGCTTCGACCGGCGGGCCGATGGCTCTCCGCGAACTTCTCGGCGAACTGCCGGCTACTTTCCGGGCTCCCATCGTGATCGTGCAACATATTCCGGCGTTCTTCACGAGTGTGTTGGCGTCGCAGTTAAATCGTCATTGCCAGTTGCGCGTCCGGGAGGCCGAAGAGGGCGAGATCCTCTCTCCGGGCGTGGTGTACGTAGCGCCAGGCGGGTTGCATCTGATTCTGCAGACCGGGTTCCGGATCAGCTTGCACAAAGGGCAAGAGAGGCCGGGTGAGCATTGCCCGTCGATCGACGTCACGATGGAATCGGCGGCTCGCCTGTTCGGCGCAAGGATGACCGGCGTGCTGCTCTCCGGCATGGGTGTCGACGGCGCCAGCGGGATGCTCAGCATTCGCCGCAATGGGGGAAATACCTTCGTGCAGGATGAAGCGACCTCCGTCGTATTTGGAATGCCCAAACGCGCGATTGAATTGGGGGCCGCGATGAAAGTAGCCAGCCCGGCCGCGATCGGCGCCATGCTGGCCAGCGGGTTCTTCACGGAAGAATTGGTTGCCGCCGCCGGCGCATCGGGAGGAGAGCATGCCAGAAGATAAGCGCGATGCGGCGCTCGATTTGCGCCTGATGCCGTGTCAGGCCGGCGGGCGATCTTACTATCTCGATGCTTCCGCGGTCCGCTCGGTACACCGCAAAGAAGAGTGGAAGCTCAACTGGCGAAGCGAGGCTCCGCTTGGCTGGATCCGCTATCGCGGCGACGAAATTCCGATTCTCGATCTGGCGCGCGCGCTTGGCGTTCCCCATACGATCGTGGCCGAGAATGCGGTCGTCGTCGACACCCCGAAAGGGCCTAAAGCTTGGGGCGTCGGAGCGGTCGGCCGCGTCCTGGCGGTGCCTGGCGAACGAATTCTGGCGATGCCCGAATCGTGCTTGAGCGAAAATTCGCCGCCGTGGCTGGGCGTCGTGCTGGGCGAGAGCGATCAGGCTCTGGGCGTATCGCCGCAGCATCTCGGATCCGGCGCCGCCGTGGCGCCGTTAGCGGCTGTCAAATCGGCGGCGATCCACTCGCAAGCGCGGTTGCTCAAGGACGGCAAGGCCACTGGCCGGGCCGTTCTGTTCAGTGCCTACGATGGGAGAGGCCGCTTGCCCAACGTTCGTTTCTGTCTCGGGTTCGCCCAAGTAGCCGAGTTCGTTACCGCGCTTAAAGTTCTGCCGGTCCCCGCCGGGAGGCCGTGGCTGATCGGCGTAATTGTCTGGCGCGGTCACAGTGTGCCTTTAATCAACCTAGGTTGGGGCGTCACCGGCAAGCAGGCGGCGGTGGAAACCGAAGACTACCTGATCGTGCGCACGGCGGGCGATGAGGCGTTGGCCGCCGTGACCGTTTTCGGCAAACCCGATGCCGTCAGCCTGCCGTTCGAATGTGAACGGGAACCGGAGCCCCGTGTACACTCGCCGGAGTGGTTCCGCGGATCCTTCAGGCACAAGCACCAACTGTTTCTAACCCCGGACTTCGGGTTCATTCTGAAAAGCTGACGGGTATCGTATGGTTTCTCCTCAGATCGCCGTGCTCGCGTTAGTGGCCCTCACACTGGTGATCGCCGGGCTGGCGGCCAAACTCTTCTCCGCAGCCGTTCAACATAAGCGGCAGCCTTTGCGGCTCGACATCCCCGATTCTCAGCCGCCACCACGCCCCGAACCAACCAAGGCGGCCGCAGTGGAGGCGGCCTCGCAGGCCCAGCCCACGCCTGGCGCTCCAGTCCTGGTCTCGAATTCGGCTACCTTGCTTGAGATGCCGATCCGCAAGAGCGCCGCCGAGTTCGATGCCGCCGAAGTCGCGCGGACGCCGGCGGCGCTGGAAGAGCAGGCGTTCGAAGCCGCGCGTCAATCGTTGACCCGCATCGCTGGACAGACCCAGGCCCTGATGGGAATGCCCGGCGTTCGCCGGAACGAGCGCGTCGATATGGGCGTCCGGGCCATCGCCGCCGAGTCCGGTTGGCTGCTACAGGCCTTGAACGGCTTGCTTCGGATTCGCGACGAGAAACAGCCAGATACCGAGTTGTGCTCGGTAGCCGGGCTCTTGCAAGGGATCGACGAAGAGATCCGCCCGCTTGCGTCGGACCGGCGCAACACCTGTACGTGCGAAAATGAAGCGGGCGAGTTGTGGCTGCTGGCGGACGCCGAACTGATCCGCAGTTGCGTTTCTCATTTCGTCACGTCACTTTGTCTTGCCGTTAAGGATGCCCATATCACCGTACGCGCAAGCCGCGGCATGGGCGCCGGCGGTCTTGAACTCCGCTGGTCGATCGGCGACGATGGCAGCTCGACATCTTTGCGCGGGTCCGACATTCCGTATTGGATGCAGTCCGGCCAACCGCGCAGCATTGTGAGTCTTGCGCTAGCCGAAGAGATCGGCACGAAGTTAGGGGGCAGCCTGGAAGTGACCGGGGCGCCTGGGCAAGGGGGCACGATGGTGCTAACCCATCCTGTCATCGTCGCGGGCGATTCCGCCACGGCCTTTGACGCGACTGCATTGGCGGCCGCTCCGGGAGAGGGCATGCGTGTGCTCGCTGTCGGAGGAGATGGTGAAACTAACGCCTTGCTCCAACGCTGCTTTGCCTACTACGGTCATCAGGTCAGCTTTGCGGCCAACATCATTGAAGCGGCGCGGGCAGCCGAACCGAATCGCCCGGACGCCATCGTATGCGATCTGGATTCTCCGGAATGTAGTAACGGCCTGCTCGCTTTGGCCCTGGCCGTCGGAAATTCTAACCCCATGCCGATATTCGGCCTTCGAGAAACGGTTGGTTTGGACGAGGACGAAACACCGGCCGGCTGTTCTTTTGTGATTGCCAAATCCGACGCCGCCGAAAAGCTGGTGTCGCGCGTGCGCGAATCGGTGCGCCGCGGCGCAGGCCGATTTAGCGAGCAGCTTGCGGCCACGACGGCGATCGCCTCGCTCCTGGTCGTCGATGCCGATCATGAGTCCGTAGACCCTTTGATCCTGCGATTGGAAACCGCCGGCTTCTCGGTGCGGCGAACCGAATCGGCTCGGGACGCCATGATGTCGCTGGAGACGCGCGAGTATGACGCCGCCATCGTGGCCGAAACGCTGCCCGACATGAGCGGCAACGAACTGCTCCGGATTTTGCGCAGCCGCTACACCGCCTCACAACTGCCGATTCTGATTTCCGGTGCGCCCGACCCCGAATCGGTTGTGCAAGCGATCGCTTTCGGAGCCAATGATTTCCTGGCCAAGCCGCTGGAACTGCCGGTTTCGATCGCCCGCATCAGCACGCAACTGGCGCGCAAACGAGCCGAGCAGGCTTTGCGCGACAGCGAAGAACGCTACATGCTGACGGCCCGGGGAGCCAACGACGGCCTTTGGGACTGGGATTGCCGTACGGGGAGCGTCCACTATTCGCCGCGCTGGAAAGAGATGCTCGGGCTGCATGCTGAAACGCCCTGCACCTCGGTGGTGGACTGGCTCAGCCGCGTGCATCCGGAAGACCGGCCGGCGCTTGAGCGCCAGCTTGAGCAAGCGCTCAAGGATCCCGCCGCCGATGAACTTGTCAACGAACATCGGCTGCTGCATCTTGACGGTCTGCATCGTTGGGTGCTTTGCCGGGCCGTGGTTCTGCACGACGATTCCGACCGTCCGGTGCGCGTCGCCGGGTCACACACCGACATCACGCGATCCAAGGCCAACGACGCTTTGACCGGCCTGGCCAATCGCGTCATGTTCAACGACCGCATTGGCACATTAATGGACCGCTATCGCGGAGACCCAAGCCGTCCATTCTCGGTGCTGTTTCTCGACCTGGACCGCTTCAAGCTGATCAACGACAGCATGGGGCACACCGTTGGCGACCAGTTGCTGATCGAAGTGGGAGCGCGGCTGACAAGAGTGATCTCGCACCAGTTCCCCGAGGCCCGCTCCATTGTGTCGAGGCTGGGCGGCGATGAATTTGGCATCGCCATTCTGCCCGCCGGCGAGGCGGTGGCTCGGGCTGCCGCCGAAGCCTTGTTGGCCGAACTCGCCCTGCCGTTCGTGCTGGACGGCCGCGAGGTTGCGACCAGCGCAAGCATCGGAGTGGCCAGCGTGCATTCCGGTTACGAGGCGGTGATGGACCTGGTTCGCGATGCCGACACCGCCATGTACCGCGCCAAGACCAACGGCAAAGCTCGTTACGAAGTATTTGACGGAACCATGAGAGCCGCCACCTTAGCGCGCGCCCAATTGACCCAGGAACTGGCCCACGCGGTCAAGGCTCAGGAATTCGTGCTATTCTATCAGCCCAAGATTGAGCTGGCGACGGGCAAGCTGGCGGGTTTTGAAGCCCTGGTGCGCTGGCTTCATCCCCAGCGCGGCCGGTTGGGCCCCGGAGAATTCATTCCGGTCGCCGAGGAAACCGGCCTGATTATCCCGCTGGGACTATGGGTGATTCAAGAGGCTTGCCGGCAGTTGAGTGAGTGGTCGGCGCTGGTCCCCGGCATACGGGTCGGCGTCAACGTTTCGGCCCGGCAGTTTCAGGAGCCCGGTCTCGCCAAGGACATTGCGGACGCGATCGAGCGGGCAGGCATCAGTCCGTCGTCGCTGCAACTCGAGATCACCGAGAGTGTAGTGGCCGGCGATACCGAAGGAGCCGAGCGGATCCTGGGCCAGCTCAAACAGACCGGAGTGGAACTGGAACTGGACGACTTCGGCACCGGCTATTCATCCTTGAGCCGGCTGGCGCGCTTGCCTATCGACACCGTCAAGATCGACCGGTCGTTCATCTCGCAGATGCAGCCCGAGGGTTCCACCGTCGAAGTGGTGAGGGCGATCCTTTCGCTAGCCAGTTCGATGCGGCTCAAGGTGGTGGCCGAAGGCGTTGAGACCGAGCAGCAACAGGTGCAACTGATCCGTCTGGGTTGTCCAGTAGCCCAAGGTTATCTGTTCAGCCGCCCGGTTCCCGCGATCGAGGCTGCGGCGTGGTTCTCAAAGACCGCCCCACCGCCAGCCGCGGCTGTCTTGAAACCCAAGGCTCGTCGAGGCCGGCCGCCCGGCAGTAAGACGGTCGGAACCCGTAAGGCCAAGGCCGTCGCCGGCGCCGGGGAAGTTCGTCGGACCACATCGTAGACGACGAAGTCTTTCGTGGCGCCAATCCCAGGCAGCAAGGCCCGCTCTAATCTATTTCGTAGGGACCAGGCTTGTTCACGGTGAAGTAGCGGCCGTCCACGTCTTCGGCGTCGACGCGCACTCCGACGGCTCGCGAATGGTCATTCGTCTGGGTCTCGAAAGCGACGTCTTCGCCCGGGGGAAGCATGTCTTTGGTCACTTCGGCACTCAGGCGGCTGATCATCTTGTTGTCGGATTCGAGGAGCTCAAAGTAAAGGACGACGCCCTTCATCGGTTTGGCAGAGACGTTGCGGACGCGGCCATCGAGGACGATAGTCTTGTCTTCGCGGTGAACCTTAAATTCAAGCAATTCCATGTCCGGCAGTTTGGATTTACCCTTGCGCGGCTCTTTCTTCTGAGCCGGCGCCCAAGCGGCAATGGCCAACAGCATGGCGGCCGACAATAATACTCCCCTGCGCATATTCGAACTTAAGTATAGTGGGTTCGTATGATGATCAACCGGCGTGAGTGGATAGCGGGTTCGGCGGCCTTGGCTTCGGTGGCGCAGGCGCAAACGGCTTCGAGGATCGTTTCGATTTCGAGCGGTAACGGATTGCGGGCCACCGCGCGCGCCGTTGAATTGATGCGGTCCGGCGCCGATACGCTGGACGCGGTGATTGCGGGCGTGAACATCAACGAGGAAGATCCGGAAGACGATTCGGTTGGCTATGGCGGGCTGCCAAACGAAGAAGGCGTCGTGGAACTGGATGCATGCGTGATGCATGGGCCCACGCGGCGAGCGGGTTCTGTCGCGAGCGTGCGCGGCATCAAGACGCCATCGAAGATCGCCAAGCTGGTCATGGAACAGACCGACCACATCATGCTGGTGGGCGAGGGCGCGCTGCGCTTTGCAAAGGCTTACGGGTTTCGCGAGGAGAATTTGCTGACGGAGAAATCGAGGTTGGCGTGGCTGACGTGGAAGCAGTCGCAACGCGACGCCGGCGGCCACAACAATTGGACCGATGGATTGGACGCTCCGCCTGCGAAGACGGCGGCGGCATTGCGGGCGGCGTTCCCGGAAGCGACCGGCGAGATGCTGGCGTACGCGTTGGATCGGGCCGCGAACCCGGTGACGGGCACCATCAATTGCCTGGGGCTGAACGCCAAAGGCGAGATGTCGGGCGTCACGACGACGAGTGGCCTTTCGTGGAAGATTCCGGGACGCGTGGGCGATTCGCCGATCATTGGAGCTGGGTTGTTTGTCGATCCCGATATTGGCGCGGCGGGGTCGACCGGACGCGGCGAGGAGAATATCCGGGTGTGCGGCGCGCACACGGTGGTCGAGAATATGCGGCACGGCATGGCGCCGCGCGAAGCGGTGCTGGAATGTTTGAAACGTATTTCGCGTAATTACGGGGATGATTTAAAACGGCTGGATGCCTTCGATATCAACTTCTATTGCCTGCGTAAGGACGGAGCTTTCGCTGGGGGCTCACTGTGGAACGGGCGGCGGAGACGCGCCGGGCTGGCGAAGTCGACCTTTGCGGTGAACGACAACGGCAAAAGCCGGCTGGAGGACTGCGTGTTCCTGTATGAGCGTAAGGCTTGAGGGTGTGATCGAAGTGCTGGCCTAAGGCCAATGCCGTTCAGATAACGGCTTGTGGAGTGGCAACTCAAATCTTGGAAGGGCGCTGCGGACGGTACGGTGTGGCCGCACGTGCTACTTCAAGTGTCCCTGCGCGACTTCGCGTTCTCTATCCGCATTCGGGCCGCGCAGTACCTCGAATGTTCACCGGCCCGAGCCTTGTTCGCGCGGCGGACGGCAAGGGGCCGCCGGTCACGTTGGCGGCCCTTGCTTAGTTGACCTTCTGCTAATAGTGAGCGCCGGCATTGTCACAATTCGGCACGGCCGCCGGTATGTTGTCGGCCGCGTCATTGGTTCCATCGCAGGTAAAATTTGCGCCCGCTTCGAGAGGCCTAGCTGGAGAGCGGGAAATAGGGCCTCGATGGGTCTTGTGCGTAAATAGGATTTGGAGGACGTTTTCGACTGGGGCTGGTTGAAACACACCCTCACTCATCGCAAATTGTCACGGTCTGCATTTCGAATCACTACAATGCTAATAGATCGCGTGAGACTCGACGGCGTAGCGTGGAGGAACTGGTCAGCGGTCCGCCTGTCGGGGCGCAGGCCGGTCCCGAAATTTTAAGAAAAACTTGCGACTCCGTGTCCGGTCCTGACATCCCTTTAGATGTCGATCGAAAATCAAACGAAGGAACCGGGATACGAAAATGAGTAACAAGTTACAAGGGAAAGTCGCGGTTGTGACGGGCGCGTCAAAAGGGATCGGAGCGCAAATCGCCCGCCGCTTTGCCGGCGAAGGGGCCAAAGTAGTGGTCAACTATTCGCGGAGCCGGGAGGCGGCGGACATAGTCGTCGCCGATATCAAAGGCCAAGGCGGCGAGGCCATCGCTGTGAAAGCCGACGTGAGGAATCAGGCCGAAGTGGCGCGGCTGTTCGCCGAAAGCCGGCAGGCGTTCGGGCCCGCCGATATTCTGGTCAACAACGCGGGCGTCTATAGTTTTGTACCGCTGGAGGCGATCGACGAAAAGCACTTTGACGATCAATTCGGCCTTAATTAACGTGCTCGGCCTCATCTATGCCACCCAAGAGGCGGTCAAACAGTTTGGCGAACGCGGCGGCAACATAATCAACATCAGTTCGGTGGTGGGCCACACGCCGGCTGCCCCGGGAGGGCTGGTCTATAGCGCCACCAAAGCGGCGGTCGAGAGCATCTCCAGAGAACTCGCGCTGGAACTTAGTGGCAGGGCGCGCGTGAACGCGATCGCGCCGGGGCTGGTCGAGACGGAAGGCCTCCACTACATGAATCCGGACGACAACTTCAAGGGCTTTGTGCTCGCCCGCAGCGCGGTGAAACGTCTCGGTACGCCGGACGACATCGCCAAGGCGGCGGTCTATCTGGCGTCGGATGATTCATCCTGGGTGAGCGGAGAAACTCTGATTGTCAGCGGCGGTATGCGACTGTAGCGCAGCTCTCCAGCGGCTCTATGCCGCCTTCTGCCCGACGGCAAGTAGCGTCTCAAAATACGGCGCCTGTTTCTCGCGATGCACCGTGCAGACCTCGACATCGACGAACCCCGCCGCCGCCAGGAATCCCGCGAGTTCAACTTCGGAAAAGCCGAGCCACAAGTCGGCATACAACTCGCGGGCCTCTTCAAAGCTGTGTTTCTTGAGATCGAGAATTGCGATGCGCCCGCCGGGCCGGAGAATTCGCGCGGCGTCACGCACAGCGCGGTCCGGGTGGGTGGCGTGGTGGAGGGCCTGCGAGAGGAAGGTGAGGTCCACCGAACGCGCATCGATCGGCAGCGCCTCCAGATCGCCAAGCCGGTATTCCACGTTCGTCAACCCGTTGCGGCGAGCCAAGTCCGAACCGAAATCCACCATTTTCTGAGAATTGTCGACGGCGATCACACTGCGCGCGCGCCGGGCCAGGAGTTGCGAAAGCCCGCCCTCGCCCGCTCCGAGATCGGCGATGTCCAGCGGCGGCATGAGCTGCAGTAGCGTCTCGGCCAAACCGCGCCACGAACGGCCGGGCACATAATGACGGCCGAACTTGCCGGCGAGCTCATCAAAGTACGCCCGGGTCTTGTCGGCGCGTTTCCGTAGGGCCAGACTCAACGCCAACGCGTCGGCCGCCACTTCCGGCACGTCGCCCTTCCGCAGCAGCGCCAGCAATTCCCGGCTCGACCCGCCGTAACGCAATCTGTATAAAATGTTCTTGCCAGAACGGCGGTCTTCGGCGAGCCCGACTCGCTTGAGCTGCGCCAGATGCGTCGAAATGCGGCTCTGCCCCATCGCTAGAATCTCTTGCAGTTCGGCGACCGAGAGTTCCTCCTGCTCCAGGAGAAGTGCGATCCGCACTCGCAAAGGATCGGCCAGGAGCCGAAAAGAATCAAGTATTGACGACATCGTGCCTTTCCTGTATTATATCAACATATCCTGATTTGTTGATACGTAATAGGAGACTACAAGGATAATGAGCACAGCAACCCTCGAGCGAGTCGCGCAAGACTACAAAGTCGCCGACATGACACTGGCCGATTGGGGCCGCAAGGAAATTGGCATTGCCGAGCATGAAATGCCCGGCCTGATGTCGATCCGCCGGAAGTACGCCACCGACAAGCCGTTAAAAGGTGTACGCATCACCGGCTCTCTGCACATGACGATTCAGACGGCGGTCCTAATTGAGACCCTCGTCGACCTGGGCGCCGATGTGCGCTGGGCAAGCTGTAACATTTTCTCCACGCAAGATCACGCCGCGGCGGCGATCGCCAAAGCGGGCGTGCCGGTGTTTGCCTGGAAAGGCGAGACGCTCGAGGAGTATTGGGATTGCACGCTGCAGGCGGTGGTGCATCCGGGCGAACTGGGCCCCCAACTGGTGGTCGACGACGGCGGCGATGTCACGCTGCTGATTCACAAAGGCTACGAACTGGAGAATGGATCCGACTGGGTGAATACTCCGTCGGGAAGCCACGAAGAGAAGGTCATTAAGGACTTACTCAAGAAGGTTCACGCCGAGAATCCGAAGATGTGGCACGGCGTGGTGAAGGAATGGAAGGGCGTTTCCGAAGAAACCACCACGGGCGTTCACCGGCTCTATAAGATGTTCCAGGACGGCAAGCTGCTGGTCCCGGCGATCAACGTGAATGACTCCGTAACCAAGTCTAAGTTCGATAACCTGTACGGTTGCCGCGAGTCATTGGCAGACGGCATCAAGCGCGCGACCGACGTGATGGTGGCGGGCAAGGTAGCCGTGATCTGCGGGTACGGCGACGTGGGCAAGGGTTCGGCGCATTCGTTGCGCGGTATGGGCGCGCGCATCATCGTGACCGAGATCGATCCGATTAACGCGTTACAGGCCGCCATGGAAGGCTTCGAAGTTACGACCGTGGAAGATACGCTGGGACGCGGCGATATCTATGTTACGACCACCGGCAATGTGGATATCATTACGCTTGAGCACATGTCGAAGATGAAGGATCAGGCGATCGTCTGTAACATCGGTCACTTCGACAACGAGATTCAGATCGATCTGCTCAACACCGCCAAGGGCGTGGTGCGGACTAACATTAAACCACAAGTGGACATGTACACCTTCCCGGATGGCCACCAGATCTATATGCTGGCCGAAGGGCGTTTGGTGAACCTCGGTTGTGCAACGGGCCACCCGAGCTTCGTGATGTCGAACAGCTTCGCCAATCAGACACTGGCGCAGCTCGATCTGTGGCGCAATAAGGACAGCTATCGGACGGGTGTGTACACGCTGCCGAAGAAGCTGGATGAGGAAGTCGCGCGGCTGCACTTAGATAAGATCGGCGTCAAGTTGACGACGTTGAGTGCGAAGCAGGCGGAGTATCTCGGCGTGGCGGTCGAAGGGCCGTACAAAGCGGAACACTACCGATACTAAGCGGCTGGTGTGCAGAGATAACCCTCGATGTCCTGCTGAACGAGGAGAGCGGTTGTCTCACGGCGGCCTGGGACAACCCTGCAGGGGGTGGCATCTCCACGGGCGACAACGGGCCAAGCCGTATTCGCCTGCAAGTAACAACCGTATTGGCCGTGGGCTGCCTTGTTGCGAAGATCCGGCCTAGCTGTCACATTTTTTTTGATCCAGCTTGAAATAAGGTAAGCGTCCGGCGAACCCTGGCGATTACGGCTTTGATCGTGCAGCCGCCCAGCGTGTCGGCGTGAGTTGAGCAACCTGACTTATCGGGCGGCTTGCCAGGCCCGGCAGAACCTCGAGCAGGTACTCGGCCACCGTTGAATGGGATCCCCGAAAAGCTGCGGCCAAATGTCCGCGAGCATGGAAATCCAATTCGCCGGTTTGGAGGGAGGCGAAGATGGCGGTTTCCTCGTCATCGGCGATGTGGAGTTGGCGCGAGCAGAGGCCGTGGGCTCGGGCGTTTTGGGAGGATCGGGCTTTGCCTTGCTCGGTGACGGGCCCGGTGGAACGGCGGGCGTTGGAGCGATTGGCTTCGATTTGTTCGGGGGAGGAAGTTGTTGAGGGGGTCACTGTACTCGGCAGTTTTTCAACGGCGCTGTTCAGTCTCATTGCTGCTTGGAATCGACTTCCAAGGCAGGCCGATTCATGTGGTGTGTTCCCCGAAACCTGAATTCTTAGCGATCGTCACAGCGTACTCGCTCGAGCCCAAAGAGTGGGATGTGGTATTCAAAGTGAGGAAGAAATCATGAAGGACGAACAGATGAAATGCATCCACTGCGAAGGACGGATGAAAAAGTCCGCCGCGCCTTTCCACATTGATCGCAAAGGGTACCATTTGTCATTGGACGCCGTGCCTGCGTGGGTATGTGGCCAGTGCGGCGAGCCCTACTTTGACGAGGGTGCGGTCCGAACCATCCAACGTCTCCGCTCCCAGTTGGACAAACAAACGGCGAGTCTCGCATCGGCGGCGTGACGCTGGAGTCTCCGAGCGACTGCCGAATCGAGGTCTGGGAAGTTAGCGCTACTTCAGCGCCTCGTTGATCTCAATGTCGCGCTTCAAAACGTCGGTGAGAAGCTGCGATAGGCCAACACCCTTACGTTCGGCCTTGTCTGAGAAATATTCCCAGACGCTTCTTTCGATCGAAGCGGGCAGAAAGACAGCCGCCTCTGCCGGAATATGATGACGGCCCCGCGTGGCCTTGCTGAAGTCGATTTCGACCGGCATTTCTTCGTCCATGTCTTGGTTGGTCATTGACTTTCCGTGTAGTAACGAATCTCCGTCGCCGTTGCCCGGCGAGCGGTTATGAGTCGAATCTTGATGAGGCCCGCTTCAACTTCCGTCCATACGTAGGCTATTGCCATGGGCACCCCATTCCAATCGAGAACCATCGTTCCTCAGACTCGCTATGATTCGTATCGGCGACGGTGAGAATTTGAGGATCGCCAAAGATCGACGAGGCCAATTCGAAGGTGACACCGTGTTTGCGAAGATTGGCCGCCGCCTTCGCCTCATCCCATTCGAACTGGAACTGGTGTTCATCCAAGCCGATTCTCTTCTACCATGCTATACCCGCCGCAGGCCGGGCACGGAAAGCATTCTATGGGGCACGCCGTCAGCGTGGATCTCACATCCACCGCTATCATTCCGGCCAGGGTCAATCCTCGCCGAACCACAGGCACAGTAGCGCCGATCGCGCTTCAGCCCAGCGTGTTGGCGGAAGGTGGCTCAGCATCGGTCCAATTCTTTCGCGCTGTGCTGTCGACACGTGGTCGAAATTCAACGCGCAAGCAACCGGCATACCGTCTTCCGAAGTTAACACTACTTCACTCGGCAGACCACGAATTGTTCGCGTCGCGGGCACAACGATAATCTCGTTTAGGCGGTCGATCACTTCGCTTCGGGTCAGAATCAATACCGGCCGGCGCTTGTCCGGAAGCCGAAACGTGTACCAGCGGATCTCTCCGCGCCTCAAAGCACGTTCTCCCAGCCTTCACTATCCCAGGCGAGGGGATCTTTGAAGTGGACCCCATCAGTTGGGCAAAAAATCGGCACTCTTTAGATGGAGCGGGCGGGCTAAGTGAGAACGGCAGTCGTGAAACCGCCGTCCATTCCA
>JAYUSQ010000133.1:0-20430 GCA_043755595.1 Acidobacteriota bacterium
TCACAACGGGCAGAACATGATTGCATTTGAACCATCCAATGGGAAGATACTGTGGCATTCGACACTAATGGCCGCTCCGAGCGCGGGACCGATCACTTATACGGTGGATGGACGCCAGTATCTGTTGGTATGTGCAGGAGAAGGCCTGTATGCCTTCACGGTCAATCAGGCAGCGCGGTAAGCAGCCGTACGGACTAGGTTCGCCGGCCGGCAACAGTCACCACCAACGTGACAAGCAGTCCGGCCGCGCACAATGCCGCGCCGCCAAAGACGGACGCCGGGCGATAGCGGAAATCGACATTGTGCCGACCGCCACCGACTACTATCCCGCGGATGCCGCCATAGACCTCCAGGATCGGTTCGCGCTTGCCGTCGACAGTAGCTTCCCAACCCGGGAAATATGTGTCTGAGAGGACAAGCAGCCCTCGGCATTTCATATCGGTCGAGATTCTTACGCGATTGGGCGCATAGGCCTCGACCGTTACGTTATCATCGCCCGCGCAAGTCTCCAGCGCTGGTGCCGCGTTTCCAAGGATCAATGCTATGGCGCCCGGGTCGAAGGCGGGATCTTCAACCCGGCTGCGCAATAGCGCCGCTGTCTTGACGATTTCTATCCGATGGACTGTTCGCGCTCGCGCCAGTGGATGAGGGTTGCGGAATACTTTGATCCCGTCCTCTCCCGCAAAGACTTCCGGCCAGTCCGGCAACTCTGCCTGTTTTCCAATATGGTGTGTTATGCCGAAGAGTTGCTGCGCCGCTGCGCTCTGCCGCCCAAATATCAGTAGATTGGAAGTTACTCCGGCCGTGTAACCTTCCTGCATGTCGATCGAGTGGAGATCGCCGAAGTTTGGCGGGACATCCTGATCGTCGATTCGCATTCGGTTGGGCGAGGGCTCTCGTTTGAGAAACTCCACCATATCGCGGTGAGCATTTAGTTGTTTCGCAAAACGCTGTGACTTCTCCTCGAAGCGGCTGCGCCAGTTACGAGTCAAGGTCGTGCCCATTTCGCCCATCATCAAAACGAGCGCGAGCCCAAGTAAGAACTCCCGGCTTAGAGGCCGGCTCGGGGAGTTCCAAGCTATCGCTAGGGCCAACCAGGCAACCGAGGTGAAAGCCGACAGAAGAAGGGCCTCACTCGCCTGAAGATTCCATGTCAACACACCTAGTAAGATGGCCGCGCCGGGCAAAGCTACGACGGATGGAATCCAGAGGCGCCACTTGGCGGCGCGTCCACTCATCATGCGATCGATGCCGTAGGCTACCAGCACCGCCGCCGCGAAATTGAGCAGGTGGAGAGCGCGCACAGGCACGCGGGCTTTGTTAAGACCGGGCACGAGTTGATTCAATACGCCGTGTACGGGGGTGAAATCACCCATCGCAAAAACGAGCGCCCCGCCTGCGATCACCGCCAGCCATCGCACCGCAGGATGGCGCCAAGCCGCTACCAGCCCTAGCAAGGCCAAGGCACAGACGATCACGCCCATAAATGCCGAGGTGTCGCCGCTCGTGCCTGCGTCTGGAAACGGAAGTCCGAAAATGCCGCGTGGCGTGAATGAGTAGATAGCGGCCGAGAGATAGGGGACCTTGTCTTTCCAGCCGACCGGCCCCCCAGCCGGGCCCCAACGCATAGCCAGCCGCCCGAACTCGATGGTGGACCACATTTGCACGGCGCTCACCAGGGCGGCAATCGTGAACATGAATGCCGCTCGCGCCATCAAGGCCGCTCGATCAGGTGGTCGCGCCCAAGTGACGACAGCGACCCACGCAGCGCCGAGAGTCAAGGTGACCAGCAAGGGAATCTCGTGATGGCCGCTCAACCACGCGAGACCGAGTAACACGCCGCCAAGCGCCGCGCTCTCAAACGGACGATGGCCGCGGGCCGCGCGCAGGAAAAATAGCGTGATCCAGGGCGTCCACAACGCACCGCTCAAAACATCGAGCCACGGTGCACTGCCGACGAAGCCGCCGAAGGAAAATGCGCAGGCGGCGAGGATCGACGCGCCTCGCGTGCGCTTCAACTCACGACACAGCCAATAAAGTCCCAGTGCGGCCACCATGTGCATAACCACGAAGTAGGAGTTGAGCACGGTGAAGCGAAGGTAGCCCGCTTCGTCAAGCGGCCACAACATCATGAGGAGGTTCAGCGGGTTCAACGGGCCCGGCTGCGTCTGCCCGATCAGTGGCTGTCCCATCCAGATGTGTGGATCCCATAGCGGGAAGCGGCCGCGTTGGAATTCGCGGGCTTGAAACTCAAGACGCGGGATTTCGAGATAGACCATGTCGGAATGGTCGAACCACACATACTCGTCCGTGAGAATCAGCTTCCAGTAGAAACCTGCTACAAGCGTGAGTAAGATCGCGACGGCTAATGGGCCTTTCATTCGTGGCGGCACGTCTGGTTTAGTTAGCGGCGCGTTGGATGGCGATCCATATAGTCGAGCACGAGGTTAGTCATGGCTTTGACGCCGATCGGCAGACTGGCTTCGTCGGCATCGAAGTCCGCCGTATGCAGCATGGCCGTCATACCTTTTTCCGGATTGGCGACACCAAGCCAGAACATGAAACCGGGAATGGTTTTGAGGAAGTAGCTATAGTCTTCGGCGCCCATGACGGGTGGTGTCCGAATAACATTGGCGGCTCCGGCCGACCGGCGAAGCGCGGGCAGAGCGGCTTCTACTTCCGAAGTATTGTTGACTGTGGGCGGGTAGGATTGCGTAGACCAAGTCAGTTGCGCCGTTGCGCCATGCGTGGCCGCGGTGCCAGTGAGGATCTCCTTCATCAGCGTGCGGACTCGTTCGCGAACCTGCTCGTTATGCGTGCGGACGGTGCCCTCCATCACGACTTCGTCCGGGATGATGTTGTGCCGATTGCCGCCGTGGATGGAGCCGATCGTGAGCACCATGGACTCTAGCGGATCGATGCGGCGGCTGCGAATCGTCTGCAGGGCCGCTATCATTTCTGCGGAGATCACGATGGGATCGATGCCCTGATGTGGCCACGCAGCATGCACGCGTTTTCCCGTGACGCGGATCGTGAAGGAATCAGCCGACGCGAGTAGCGGGCCGGTTCCGTAGCCCAATTGGCCCACTTTCAGCGCTGGGGTGTCGTGCAGAGCGAAGATAGCTTGCGGACGTGGATTGTCGAGCGCGCCCTCTTCCACCATGCGGGCCGCTCCAGAAGTTTCACCTTCGGGCGGGCCCTCTTCCGCGGGCTGGAAAATGAACTTGACGCTTCCGGCGACTTCGCTGCGCATCCGGCTGAGCACTTCCGCTGTTCCCAGCGCCACAGTCATATGGATGTCATGGCCGCAGGCGTGCTTCACTCCTTTGTTTTTCGATTTGTATGGGACGTCGATCGTTTCTTCGATCGGCAGCGCATCCATGTCGGCGCGAATTGCGACCACTGGGCCGGGCTTGGCGCCCTTCAACATCGCGACGACTCCGTAGCGGCTGACTCCGGTGCGAATGTCTTCGAGCCCCAGGGCTTTGAGCTTTTCCGCGATTACTCGCGACGTGCGCTCTTCGCGATTCGAGAGCTCGGGGTGCATATGAAAGTCGCGTCGCTGTGTGATCAGGGAAGTTTGAATGCCTTCAATCGATTTGGCGATTCGATCCTCACGGGTTTGCGCGGAGGCGATGAAAACGGCGGCGATCGATATCAATGAAAAGTTGCGCATCGGCTCCACTTACGCTACCACTCGGAGAGGCTCAAGCGACGGTGTTGGCATTTCGAGCCCTTCTTCCGCTTTGCGCCCTGTTGTATGATCCTCAGATGCAACGCCGACATTTCTTCGCTCTCGCGGCAGCCGCGCCCATGGCGGCCTCGGCTGCCGCTGTCAAGCTCGATCGCCTCCCGACGCGCAAAGTTGGGAAAGTCGAGATCGTCTTCAACTCACCAGGCTTTCAACCGAATGGATTGCAGGCCACGAAGGATGGATTGTGGATTATGGACCAAGGGGCGGGCAATCGCGCGCATCTGGTGGACTACAAGAAGGGCACCGTGATTCGGGGCTTCGAGACCGAGACCGAAAGTTCGAGTGGCATTACGCACGATGGCGAGTCGCTCTGGATTGGGTCGACCTACAGCCGTGAGATCGTGCGGTGTGACGACAAGACCGGCAAGGCGATCGAACGCCGCTTTACTCCGGGGGCGGGAGTGATTTTTAAAATGGCTGGCGATGCAGCCGCGCGGTCGAGTCCGGTGCCGCAGAGCCAACGGCAAACGCGGCCCGTGCCGCCGCCGAAGCCTGAAGCCCCCAAGCGCGTGGGTGGATTTCAGATGGGAGCCGCCGATTCACGCGCGCCCGGTACCGGCGCCCACGGACAAGAGTGGCGCGATGGCAAGCTGTGGTTCTGCGTGCCGCCGTCGCGCGAGGTGTATCGTATTGACCCGAAGACTTGGGTAGTGGAGACAAAGTTTCCATCGGCGGGGAATCGGCCCCACGGAATCGGCTGGGAAGGAAAGTACCTTTGGGTGACGGATTCAAATTTGAATGCGTTCTTCAAGCATGACGTGGAGACCGGGGCGATGGTGGAGAAGATCCAACTCGCCGACAACGATCCTTTGCCGCATGGGATGACGATTTGGGATGGCTGGATGTGGTATTGCGACGACGTCGGCTTGGTGTGTCGCTTTAAGTTATAGGTGATACGGATTGCCGGCGGCGGGGGCGTATGCGAAGGGAATCACTCATCGCGATCTGAAGCCGGCCGAAATCATGGCCGCTAAATCTGGCGTCAACGTCTTATAGGTAGCTTCGGAACTTTTCCGTTGCGGCGCGTGTCTACTGTGTCAGGATGAGACGCGCTTTCGCGGCGATGATTCTTGCGATGTTGGCGGCGGTGGTCGCGGCTCAGATGATCGTCGACGGGGATGGAGTCGATGAGTCTTTCGAGGCGATGCACACCCGGCTCCAGGCGAACTCACCGGAGGGATATCGGTTCGAGGTTTCGCTTGGCGGCGGTGAGCGCGAGTTGTACCGGCTTGGCGATCCGATTCCGATGCGGCTTGAGTCTGGAGCCGGCCGCTGGATCAGTGAAACACCCCGTCCAGACAACACCGAGTGGGATTGGGTTGTGGTGCAATCCGTCGATGGCCGAGGCGAGTTTTCCGACGCCATGGCCGGTGAGTTTGCGCTTGCCGTGGCTCCGATCAGTTCGTGCGGTAACTACGATGTAACGTCCGGCCCATTCGCGTTTGAGACTCATCTTAACGAATGGATTCGATTCCAACAACTTGGGCAGTACCGGTTCTTCGTGCGATCCTTCCGCACAAACCGGCAGGAGATTGTTTCAAACATTTTGGACCTGCGCATTCTTTCGGCCGATCCCGGCCGATGGCAAGCGTTGATGCGCGAGTGGGAATCGGGTGATCGGGCCCAGGCTGCGCGAGGGATCCGATATCTTGGCGGCCCGGAAGCGACACGGTTCATGGCGCGGCGCCTATCGGAAGGGCCGGGATTTGTACGTGGCTTGATGAATGCTCCGCCGGTTGAAGCGTTGCGTTCGCTCTCTGGCGTTTCCCAAACCTTCGGCGTCCGCGCTGTACAAATCTTTAGACTGTTCGCGCCCGTGACGTTGCGCGCCGAGCCGGATCGCGATCGGCGGACGGAATGGCAGCGGGATGTGCGCGACACGATAGGCCCGACATATCTATCCGCACTGCGGGCTTTTCATGCCTGGATCGAACCTATGAGTGATTAACTCCAAACTATGCCATAATCCAGGCATTGCAAGGAGGACTCAATGCCTGAAATTCGAATCGACGATCTCGGAATTGCAACCGTCGCCGACCCTGACGCTTCACTTCCCGGCTATCTCTTGCAGACGTTGCGCCTGGCCATCGCTCCTGGCGGGGCGCAGCAATTGGCCGCACAACTCGACCGGCCCTTGCGCGACGTAGACATCGCCCAAGTCCGGGGTGGTTTGCTCGTCAAGGAAAATGCGGGGGTCGGGAATGGCGCGCTCGAATGGAATGTCTCCGGAGGCGCGAATGCCGCTCTGGAGGTTTGGAATGAGCCGGGCGCAACCGTTCTCGGCGCCCAGAAGTTCGGTCCGAAAAGCGATTTGACGGTGCCGGCAAAGGGTGCGTACGTCAGCTTCTCGCTGCGCGGCCAAGTTACTGGCGGCCCTTCGGCGGCAAGTGGAGATTTGACGTTTGGCGTGACAGCGGGCGCGTTGATCGAGGCTGCCTACTATCATCCTTTGAGCGCGAACACGACGCTCAAAGACGGCTTATCGGCCGGGCTGAGCGGATTTGTTCTTCCTGGCGATTTGGAGGATTTAGGTAAGCTGCCCACGAAGGCCGCCGCATCGGTCCGGGGTAGCGGCAAGATCAAGTTCTCGGTGAGCGGCAGTCTTTCCACCGTCGCGAATCCCCTAGCTGTGAACATTCCGGTGATCGATCGGCCGTTGGGAGTCAAGGCCGGCGCATCGGTTGGGTTCGAGGCGGCTGCGGCCTACTTCGGCGAATATGAGATTCGTGTTGTGGGGTTGAGCAAGCGGCGAGTGAGTCTCGGTTTATATCGCGGCGCCGGGGCCTCGTTCGATATTTCAATTTCGGCTTCGGCTGGCGTTTCGGCAGGTATCGGTGGAACGGATCTGGCCAGCGCAATCATTGGCGCTCTCGCAGGCAAGCCCAAGTTGGATCGCGATTTCTTCCTGCAAGCCGGGCTGTCCGATGAACGTATCGACGACCTGCAATCAACCGTAAAAGCGGCCGTCGATCGCAAACTGGCGGCATCGCTCGAACTCGGCTTTGGCGGTCTGAGCGCAGGCGGCCCTGCGTTTCTCTTCACTATCGATTTGGACGCGCTGGACGCTGCCTCCAGCCGTGCGGTGCGGCAGGCTCTCGATGGAGATTTTCGCGCCATCACGGCCGCAGACGATTTCGCCGGTGTCCGGTTGGAGCGATCGATTGCGCACGACTCGGTGAAGCAATCCAGCCGCCTGCGTCTCAATTTGTTCGGGATCTTCAACTACGATTCTTTGTTCGAGATGCTCCGTAAAGGCCGCGAGGTGTATGATCCGGCGAGCGGTGAAATCTTCTTTCTGGACCAAGCGACCGCAAACCGCCGGCAGAGTTGGATCGACAACACCCGGCAGATATCTTCCGAACGCGTGGCGCGGTTGATGGCGGACACCGTTCTGATCTCGCTGAGTTTCGCCGCCTCAGCGGAAAGCAAAGAATCGCTCAGCGTCGAGCACTGGTATTTTGAGTATCAGCGCAAGGCTAACGCGGGCGCGTTGAAGGACCACTTCGATGCCGCGGCGGCGTTGGGGCTTGAGGCTGACGACACTGCGGAGCAACTGAGGAAGGCGCGGTTTGGACGTCTGGCGCTGCTGGCCGAGACGAGCTACGACGGACCTACGGCGCGCGGCATTTTCCTTGATGCCGGTGGTAAAGCCCGATCGCGCAGCTATTTCGAAACAGCCGGGCGCCGGGCGGTGACGCTGCTGGAAGGTGGCGACGACGCCGACGCGGCACGCGCGATTCTTGGCAGCGACGATGAAGTCTTCGGCGCGATTTCAGTGGCGGGTTCTCATCAAGCGGCGATGGCCGAGTTATCCAAGGTGCGCATTGGCGGCGAGTCGATTCCGGTGACAGTGCGAGAAGCGATCTACGCCGATTACCTCGCGATCGCATGGTGGGCGGACGCGATGAGCGCGTTGGCCGCCAAGCTCAGCCAGTTGAACGCTCTGCGGCAGACGCTGCCCGGCAATGTGACTCCGGACGCCGTCAATGCTTTTCGCAAGCAGCGCAAGGAACTGCAGGATTGCCTGGCAGGCGTGGTCAGCCGTACCAAGCCGATGTTCGGCGAGCCTTGGGGGTTGGTGGCGTTGTTCCTGGCTTCGGGCGGACGCGCGGCGGCGCACGTCCGGATCACTTCCGATGAGTTTCAGTTTGACCGGTCACGCGGTTGGAGCTGACTGCTGAGTTTCAATCTTAGGCGTTGAAAGGATACCGGTCCTCACGGCATTCCTTCCACGAGCAGAGCCGGTCAGCGGGACCATTCGGGCTTCATTTAGAGTCCAATGTTCCAGGCGAGCCGAACGGCCCGGGGTAAAGGAAGCCTTTTATGAAACACCGCCTTACGCTGATTTCGTCCGTGCTGGCAGTCACGGCCATGACCGTTTTCGTTAGCAGCCTACCTGGCACCAAGTCCGGCCCCGGTGTTGGCGGCAAACAGACCGTTGTCACGTTCAAACAGGGTTCGCTCAGCGTCAATATTCCTTACGCCAAGTTGAAGCCCGGCGCCGGCGAACTCACGCAAGGCGCTCGCCTACTTGGCTTCGAAGAAGGATGCTTCGGGAACCTGGGGCACCACGCAGGCCACCATCATGGCGCTGCGAGCACTGCTTCTATCGATCGATAAGGGTGCGGCGGATGGCCGCGGAACTGTGGAGATCACACTCAATGGCCAGCCGGCCGAAAAGCTGTCGCTGACTGCCGGCAACAATGATCTCTTCCATCAGTTCGTTTTGAAGAATGTCGATTCCACGGGCGCCAACCAGATCGGCCTCCGCTTTGAAGGCAAAGGAAGCCTCGCCTATCAAGTGGCCGGGCGCTACTTTCTACCGTGGACCGAACGGCCAGTGCGGGAGCCGCTTTCGATCGACGTTACTTATGATCGCAATCGCCTGGCGCAGGACGACATCGCTTCCGCTACGGCGACGGTGCGGAATAACATGACGAAGGTGGCCAACATGGTGATGATCGATCTCGGTATCCCACCCGGTTTCGATCTGCTGAGCGAGGATCTGCAGGCGATGCAGGAAAAGACCGCTGGCCAGCACGGCGGCAAGCTGGAGAAATTTACGCAAACCGCGACGCAAGCGATCTTATATTTGGACTCAGTGCCCGCCAATGGCACGGTGACCGTGAAGTATCGTCTGCGCGCCAAGTACCCGATTCGCGCCAAGACGCTACTTTCACGGACCTACGAATACTACGACCCGGCTGTCGGTTCGGTAGCCGCGCCAGTTCTGTTAGAAGTTCGCAAGCGGTAAAAGCGCAGGCCGCTGGATGCGGCCTGAATGTCCTAAACCCTTGCCGATTTGACTCGACTAATCAGTTCCTGCACACCCTGCATCGAACGCCCGTAGCTTAGGATCGTAACGTCGAGGCCGCTCGATTGCTTAGACAATCCAGGTGGTCGAAAAGAAGCGGATAGCCGCCCTAAACTTCGGTGATCGTCACGCTTGTTAACGTGTCGCCTTGTTTGACCGAGTCCACCACGCTCTGGCCTGAGAGCACTTTGCCAAAAACGGTGTGTTTGCCGTCGAGCCAATCGCACGGGACATGCGTGACGAAGAACTGGCTGCCGTTGGTGCCTGGGCCGGCGTTGGCCATGGAGAGTACACCGCGCTCGTGGCGGTTGGGGTTGCCCTTCGTCTCGTCGTCAAAACGATAGCCGGGGCCGCCGCGGCCGGTGCCGGTCGGGTCGCCGCCCTGAATCATGAAGTTGGCGAGCACGCGATGGAAAACGGTGCCGTTGTAGAACCCGTCCTTGGCGAGGAAGACAAAGTTGTTGACCGTGATCGGCGCATCTTTGGCGAAGAGTTCCACCACGATTTCGCCCTGGGTGGTTGCCAGTGTGGCAGAGTACCGCTTGGCGCTATCGATGCTCATCGGCGGAGGGGCCGGGTATTGTTTAGGCATAAGAATTAGTGTAGCCTGCGGGCGGTGTAATCGTTAAAAGTCGACCACTAAGCCCACCGAAGGAAGTATGGGGAACGTGCGATCCAGTTGCAGGCGGACTCGGCCGGTGCGGGTGTCAAACCCGTTGATGCTGTCACAGCGGAGATTCCGCCGATTCGCTATGTTGATCGCTTCGGCGAAGAGTGTCAGTTGAAATCGCTTCTTGGCGAAAAGCTTGTTGATTCGGACATCCGTCCGCTGGTAGCCCGGCAAGCGTAAGAGATTGCGGCTGCGCGAGAGAAAGACATCGGTTTCCCGCGAAGGGCCGCGTAGTTCGAAGAAGCCAGGCACGGGCGCCCCGGAACCGTAGATCCACTTGCCGCTGAGGTTAACCGTCGGGCGCAGCCGCTGGCTGGCGTATAGCTGGAAAAGATGCCTGACGTCGAAATCCGAATCGAAGGAAACTCCGGTGCGCCGATCGCGAAGGCGGGCGCGATTGTGTCCATAAGAAACCCAACCGGTGAAACCGTTGGCCGCGCGGCGCTGGAAGAAAACCTGGCCGCCGCGAGCATAGCCGCGCACCGAATTGTCCCACGCCGTCACCAGAGGCGGCGCAAAAATGGCTCCAGTGGCGAGCAATCGGATCTCGCCAAAAGGACGAAAGAGCAACTGGCGGTCCGCGCGATCGTAGAATTCGACGCGCACGCGCGAGCGTTCGCCGATGGACTGCTCCAGCCCAATCTGCGCTTGCGCCGCGCGTTGGGGTTCCAACGTGCGGCGGCCGCCGCGCGACAGAAATTGCTGCAAATCCGGATACTGCGCCGTTTGAGCCCAGGCCAGATGCCAGCGTGCGCCGCGCCAAGCCGGCAGCGCCAGCCTCGCATTGCCCAGCCATACGCCGCGCGAATCGATCGAGTGACGATCCCGCCGTCCGCCGAAACGAATTTGTATCCGCGGCGTGACGCTCCAGGACTGCTGGGCATAGACTCCCGCGCGTGTGCCGCTGCCCGAGTGTTCGTCGATTCGCACTGTAGCCGCCGTGCCCGCACGATCGGAGAATCCACGATCGCGAAGACGCCGAAGACCCCAACCGGCCTCCGTCACCAGTCGCGCCGCCCACGATTTCGATGCGTCTCCATTCCAGATCGCCTCGCGATATCCGCCCTTTTGAAGGGGCGTCCGCTGCAGATTCAAATTGTCGAAGCGCTCCTCCAACCACCCGGCGCGTTGGGTGAACAGGAGCCCTTCGCGCGTGTATCGCCAACCCGCGTATGCCAGCGTGTAGTGGTAAGAACTATCGCTAATCGAGTTGAGCCCCAGGCGCGCCACCGCCGGGTCGCGGTCAAGCCCGGAGTGGCCATCGATTATCGTCAGCGAGACCTCATGGCGTGGCGTCAGCGTGGCCGACAGTTTTCCTTGCGCGTCCCAGAAGCTAAAGCCAAGCGAAGGCTCGTCGGACGTTTGGTTGATTGATGTACTGCAGGTAGCTCTTGCGTGCGGCCGCCAGCCAAGTGACGCGTTTGCCGAGCGGTCCTTCCGCCGATGCGCCCGCATTGGAGGCTCCGATTGTCAGGCGCGCCGAAGTGCGGCGCGAGTCGCCATCGCGCGAACGAAAGTCGAGCGCTCCCGCCGTTCGGTCGGCATAGTGGAGGCAACGGGCCGGTGAGCACGTTCGCACTTTCAAGCATCTCGCCCTGAATGACGCTGAGTGAGGCGCTCGATGGATCTCCCTGCACTGGGTGAAAAGGCGCGTGAATCAGAATGCCGTCCAGGGTAAACACCCACCCGCCCAAAGCCCGCGCCCCGGATCGAAACCTGAGCGCGAAAATCGTCATTCGACGCTACTCCGGGCATACTTTGCAAGGCGCGCATCGGATCATCGGAGAGCACACCTCCGAGGTTGCGCAACTCACTGCCCTCCAGCGCCACGGCAAACGGCTGCTGGCCCGCTGAAGGGACCCGCCTTGACTTCGACACTGTCGGACTGGCGAAGCGTATCCGGCTGGAGCGCGATTTCGATTTCCGCGCCAGCCGCCGGCAGCGCCACCGGCAAGGGCCGGTATCCGACCAGCGTCGCGCGGAGCCGGCGCTCACCCGCCGATGAAATCCGCAACTCAAAGCGGCCTTCGCGATCTGAACGCACGCTGTTTAGCGCCGGGCCTATTTGACGGATATCGGCGAGGGCGAGGGGTTCAGCCGTGACGGCGTCGATCACCCGGCCACGGACAAATTCACTCTCCGCCGGCGATTGCGCGAGGCTTAATGCCGCGATCGTGAGCGCTAGCGCCAAAAGCAAAATGGGCCTGGGGCATCTTGCAATCCTGCGGCACGCAAAGACTCCTCCCCAGACGCCTGGCTTTGTTTCATTCTTTGAGCCAAAGACTCGACGCCGTGTTATCGAGCGAAAAAAAGATCCGGCCTCCCGCCACCCAAAGCGTGTCGGCGCCGCGATTGCGAATCGATTCCATCAATGAGCGTCCCGGAGAATGGAAGTGGTGGACAGGCGCGGGATCGCCTTGCGGCCGATGCGAATTCGGATCGAGCGCTTGTGCCCAGATACAACTGTGTCCGTCCCGCTGGGAGACGAAAAAGATCGCCCGCCCATCGGGAGCCCAAGCCGGCGATAGATCCCAGTGGGCCCCATCGGTGACTGCAATCCAGTCCTGGTAGGCCGCCGTTCCGAATGCCTTGACCGGTAGGGCGAACACCTGGCGCGTGCGTGTGCCAGTGTCGGCATAAAGCGCCATCCAGCCGTTCCCCCGCGCATCCACCAGAAAGCGCGCCCCATGTAGGCCATAGCTGGGATGATTCAGCAGCGTATGGTGTTCGCCCGTCGCGACCTCAAGCAGTCCTATTCCATTGAGCCGGGTGCCTGTCGTGTAGAGTATGTGCGTGCCCGCGTCGTTCCAGCCGGTTGGCGAGCCGCAGTCGTCACAGATCCGGCGAGGCTTTCCGCCGCCGGCGAAATCTTCCAGATAGATCGCGATGTTGCGTCCTTCAAGGACCTGGTACGCAGCACGCTCGCCGTCGGGCGACACCAGCACGAATGCCCTTTGGGCTCCTGTGCTCACGCCGATTTCCCGTCCCGAGCCGGTAGCCAAGTCGGCCAGCCACAACTGGCTTTGGGAGCTTGACGGTTGCGGGCGCTCCCACCCGGCGCGCCGCCCCGCCCGGTCTACTGAAGCTCGCAGGTTGATCCCCACTTCATGGGTGACTCGGCGAACCTCTTCAGATTGCCCGGCCCTTATTGGCGCGTTGTAGAGCGCGTAAGAGTTGAGTGAATTCACAAAGACGACACGGTTTCCCGGGCCGGCCCGGACGCCCCGGTCACTCCCTGCGCCCGACGTAACCGGCTCCGGATTGCCCGAAATGGTTCCGTTTTCGTCCAGCCGCACCCGAAACAGACTCTCTCCTTGCCCGGCTGGCGCAGAATAATAGAGCCATCCGTCGCGCCAGTCCCCTATTCGGATTCTCGCCCGTTCGGGCACATTGCGGTAGACCCCCAGCCCTCTGAGTAAGGGAAAGAGCCCGGTCTTGCGCGGCGTCCCGCCATCGATCAGGATCGTCCATGCGTCGTACTCTTTTTCCGCGGGGCCGGATTGCCAAGTGCCTGTCACAATCAGGTGCGCGCCACCGCTGGACCAAACGGGATAAGCCGCATGCGCAAAACCGCCGAAAATGCGGGCGGGCGCCACACTCGTGTCTGCCAGGTCCAGCATGTAGACAGTGCCGCGGTCTAATGTCTGTTCGTCTTCGGCCACCCAAAATGCCAGGCGCCTGTCACGCGGTGCGAACCGCGGATCGCGCGCTCGGCGGCCTGAATTGATCAGTCGATAACTGCCTCCCGCTGAAGGCATCACCGCCAACACACCGCCGTCGGCCTCCAGCCGGAACGCAACTTCTTTACCGTCGGCTGAAATCGTGGGTGAGCGGCTGGCTTGGCTCAGCTTGGTTAGTTGAGAATTGCTTCTGTCGCCAGTCAGATTCCTCCGCCAAAGGTTGAGGCTGCCTGGGCCATCCGCTTCGGACGCGTAGACCACGTAAGATCCGTCGGGCGAAATGGCGGGATCGGTTGAGAATTGTGTGAAGTCGCTCAATTGTGTGAGGCGGCCGACAATCGCCGGGGCCGTGTTTTTGACAAACAGGAAGTTGGCCGCCCACCCAAGCACTAAACCGAGCAAGAGCGATAGCGAGGCTATTACCAGCCGCGGTTCGGCCGTTTCTTTCGGTTGCTCATCCGGGATGACTTGGGACACTGCTGTCGCGGGTGAGGGTATGGCCGGCTGATCTTTTGCCGCCGGCTCGCGCCGCGCAAATCTGGGGATGTAGCTTCCCTTCGGGATGGAGATCTGGACCCGCGAATCTGTGCCCGTTGTCTCGTAAAATTGACCGAGGCGGTGCCGGAGCTTCGAGGCTTCTACCCGAACGGTTGCATCAAGCCTTGGATCATAGCTTGGAGGTTTCTCATAAACATCCACGCCAATCACTACTTCCTTGATTTGAGCCTCGTGACCGCTAAGCGTCTGCTCAACTATGTAGCGCAAAAATCGTTGGAGCTTGGGTGCATTCGCTAATCCGTCAGAGGCGAGCGCCAATTCCAGTGCCTCTAGGATTTCTTCGTGGTGAATCTGCCCAACCATAACTCTATGAAAAGAAGTCTACTAACAGTTAGCATAACCCGAGATCACTTCCCACAGGGCATTTCTAGGAGTATTCTTCTTGTGACACAACCCCAAACCGTGGAGGTTCGACACTTGGCTCCACGGAAACCCACCCGATACTTGGCCACGCCCTTAGCCAAGTGTGACTCGGAGGCCGGGCAAACCACGATGATCTATTATGGTTTGCCCGATCCCAATCTTCATGATCGTTGGGACGCTCGCAAGAACCATTCAAGGATCGGTGTACCGATCAGGTCCATCAAGAACGTACCCACTATCGGAACCGCCAGCATCGTCTCGGGGGCGGGCCCGTATCGCCGCCCCAGCACGGTCATATTGGCTACCACGTTTGGGGTGGTACCCAGGGCGAACCCAATCAATCCCGCCGTCGAGACACTCGACTCATAATCTCCCCCCAACCGCCACCGGACTAACCAGATCGCGATTGCAACCGTGACTGTAATTTGGGTAGCCAGGATCGCAAAGATTGGCCATGTAAGGGCCGAGAGTTGTTCCAGCCTAAGGTCCATCATTGCGTGCGCGAGAAACATTGACGAGAGGACCGCGCCCAGCCGGCCGAGCGTCGGCCCGTCGAGTGCGAAACGCCGGCCGCAACGGTCGTCAAGATACCGGATCATCAACCCGAACGCGAGTGCAACGATATAGGCCGGAATGGGGAAGCGTTGCCCGGCGAATTCGCCTGCCCACGCCAGGCACACCAGGATCGCCAAATGTCTTCCAAGACCGGTGAACGCCGTCAAGCCGGGCGTCCGTTCGGCAGGTTCGCCGTCTTGCCGCAGCCGGAGCGTTGCCACGGGATTTCCCAAGAGGCTCGCCGCGATGATGCCGAAAGCCGAGGCTGCGATGCCAATCTCACTCGCGTTCGCCAAACCGGCCGCCTCAAACCGCGAGGAAAAAGCACGGCTCATGACCGGGCCGCCTACCAGCGATGCCGAGCCGCACGCCAAACCAAGGGCGGCCGGCGCACCCATCGCCAGCGCCAACCCAATCCCAACCAGGTTTTGCGTTACCGCGATCAATCCGCCGATCGACCAAAGCGTGAGCGCCCGCAGGCTGGCGCCCCGGGCCGTCGGCCAATTGGAATTCAACCCAATTGTGGCGAAGAACAAGCTTTGAAAGTGAAGGCGAAGGCTCGAATCGACAACGAAGGCCGCACCGGTTCGACCCCAACACAACCAGGCCAGACTTGCGAAGATCAAACCACTTAAGACGGGTGGAGGAAGGTTATAGCGAGCGAGCAACGGCGTTCGCTTTCGCAACAAGTCCCCCAGCCACAGGATGGCGGCGGCGAACGCAAGGGTAGAAAGAGTATCGAGCGTCAAGCTCTATTGAGACTAGTGCATTCTGGGCGGCGTGGGGTCACGGCGCAAGGTAGGGCGAAAGTTCGACACGGGCGATTCCGCTGGCCGTGACGGTCACAAGCACAGCATTGGCCGCAGCCACGATGTCTTCACCGACTTCGTCATAGTCGAAGCTGGCCATCAGCCGGTAGTCGCCCGGTGGCAACCCCTCGAAACGAAATTCGCCTTTGGCGTTGGCGGCTAGTACCTGCGGGCCACCGGCACGGCGCCGTATTTCGGGAGCGGCCGGCCAAAGAAAGACGGGAATTGCCGGCACACCCGCCTGCTTGTCTGCCACTCGGCCCGCAATGCTACCCGCCTGGTTTGACGTCCTAAGGAAGACGCTGTTGGGCGTATTGGCCGTGATGAAAAATTCAAACCAATCAGGATCGGCTGTCGTGCGAGGCTCCGCGGGTCGCCAACTCAAACCGGAGCCCGACAAGTAAAACGGCTTTGCATTTTCGCCGCGACCTCCCACCATCCGGGGGCCAGCGGAACCGAGGCGCGATCTTCGAGAGACACAGTCTTTGTCTCGGCGACTCCGGCTGCGTCGACCCGCCGCAGAGCGACGGTGGCAGGAGTCCTCACCGGTGTTCGCCCCGATTCATCCCGCAACGACAACTCCACATTCGAAACCGGGCGTAGCTCAAGACTTAGATTCCTGGCCGTGCTGAAATCCGTTGCTCCACAAACGCAGCCAGCGGGCCCTCCGCATGCAGTCCGAACACCTCATAGTTGCCGGGCGCCAGATTGTCGAATTGATAGCTGCCCTGGCAACTGGTTCGGGCCTCGCGGCGTCCGGTATCGGTCGAGATCGTGACCGTCACGTATCCGGGAACATTCGGGGCGCAGTTTACCGAGCCTGCCGCCGAGATCAGATTGCCGGGAATAGGCGTAACGTCCGCATCGGTAGTTTCGTAGTCGAGCCGTGTCGTGGAGACGAGGCTATCGCGCAGTATCGACATCTCTGGCGCAAAGGTGGGCAGCAACGATTGCCCGTCATCGTGGCGGAATGGCTGCGAACGGACACGAAACTTTCCCTCTGGAAGGCCGTGGATACGGTAGACGCCGCGATCGTCGCTCTCGGCATTGGCCACTGACCGGAACGGCGGCTTCACCGAAAAGGCACTGACGCCCACACGGCGGATGCCGATCCGGTTTTCGTCGAGTACTCTCCCCGTGAGGACCCCGAGCTTACGCAGACGAAGCTCTGCAAACAGACTGGTCTCTTGATTCAGCGCGAAGGCTGGCCCCGTTCCTTGCGGCCGGCGTTGTCCAAAGGCAATGGGCGCGTAACCCTCCCGCATGGCCGTGAGTACATAAAGCCCGTCGGGCATGTTGTTGAAGGTGAATTGTCCGGCGCGGCCTGCGATCAAGGAATCCGACTGAACACGGCCGCTCAGGTCCACCCGATCAAGCCGCAATTTGGCGCGAGCCAGTGGGATACCCGATTGCCGCTCCAGCACGACTCCGCTGACCACGCCACTCTTGAGTGACACACATGTACCGGCGAGACAGGTCAAAGAGGCGATCAATCGCATGGCGGAACCTGTCAGTTTGACGCCGCCACGTGCGCTAGCGTGCAGACAGTCTAGCCTGCCCGATTGGTGAGCGTTTCGGCGGCGACCGCGCCGATTGTCCCTTCGCCCGATTCCTGGCCGCTCTGCGCCGCCTCGTCCGTCAAGGTTGGGAAAACCAGCGCCAGGACGCTCCCCGGCTGGTCAGACTCGATCAGCTTCAGATCGCCAGACTGCAAACGCATTGCGCCTCGAGCCGCGTGAAGGCCTATCCCCACGCCGCGTTCGGCGTCTTTGGTGCCGCTCATCGGTTTGAACAGCGACTCGAGCGCGCTGGCGGGCAATCCCGCTCCGGAATCGGAAACCTGCAGCCCATCGAGTTGCACCGAGATCTTGATCGTGGCGCCCTGTGGCATCGCTTCCTCGGCATTGCATACCAGCAAGAGGATCGCCGTGCGCGTCAGTCGAAGATCGGCCTTCACTGTGACAGGCCGCGGAGCTGGGACAAGCTGCAACCGCGTTGAGGGTTGGAGGACGAAACGCAGATCCGGCTCCAGCCGGCTCAGGAACAGGTTCAAATCGATGTCTTCGACGCTCGTTCCCTGGGCGCCGCCGAACATCTCTAGCGCCTGACCAAGCAGCGCCACCCGCGCGCTCGCGCGCCCGATTTCCCGCAAATCGCCTTGCACCGGGTGGTCCTGATCGAGCGAGTCGATCGCGATTTCGGTGAAACCCAGCATCGGCTGCACCAGATGTGAGAGCCGTGCGCCCGTGCGCAGAGCCAGGTTCTTGGATTCTTTGGAGCCATCCAAGGCCGCAGCTTCAACCCCTTCCTGCGACGTGACGGAAACTACCTCGGCAGCCGGCGTCCGCTCCTTCATGATGAACCGCAATGGCATCCCGTTAACCGCATCGCCACTGCAGCCAAAGCGCCGCTCGGCCGCGGGATTCAATGCGACAATCCGCAAGGCCTGATCAAGATGAAGAATCGGGTCGGGAGACGACCGTACGCCGTACACACGGAGTTCCTGGCCACGCTTCACTACCGTACTGTCGCCTGCAAGGTACAGTAGCGAAATCGACAGAACCAGCGTCGCCAAGGAAACGACCGCGCCAAAAATCAATGCCAACTCCTCTGGAAGCGGCATGGTTTCATCGGATCTCACCTTTATCCAGATAAGTCCGGCTAGGAAAAGCACCAAGCTAACTACGGCAGTCAGCAGCATGCCCCGAACGACCTGGACACCTCGGCGGCTGACCTCGCCTGCCTTATTCATATAAAGCCATTTTAGAGGAAGTTGAAGGGATCTCAGGTAAAAATAGTACTTTTCCTAGTACGGAATGTGGCTCATGGTAGTACCGGCCACATAGTCTGCTCGTTCCGTTCGGATTCCTATCGCTTGTTGACTCGCTCCCCGGACCCGGCGTGACGCACGCAACGATTTACCTCGCAGTCGTGCTGCTTTGCGTCGTCGTATCCCCGCTGAATCAGTTCATGGTGAGCGCTCTTCTCGAAACGCAGCAGGCCGAGAATACCTCCCAGGTCCCGGCTCGGAAAATAGCGGTGAATCGTCAGCTTGCGTGTCTTGCCCAGGGAACGCACTCTCTCCCAATGGCTTGCCAATTGCGCCAATCCTGAAGGAGTCGTTTCCTTCATTTCGGTCTCACGTTCGTCGAACATTTCAATGGCGCGATTGATCCGGCGAGCGTTTTCGATATCGCCGTTAATACGGAAAGCTAAGTTAATCGCCATCACCCGATCGAGCGTATCGAAGGTATTTGGCATCTTGAGAAGAGGTGTTTTCGAAACGTCCTGATCCAAATAGATAATGCCGATCTCGTCGGCTCCGTCTGCGATGGCTGGCGACAGCGGTGTATTCGTGACAACTCCGCCATCCACATACGTGTTGGCTCCCAATTGACGCGGCGGGAAGAAGCCCGGAATGGCGGCGGACGACAGCAGAATTGTGACCGCTTCCGCATCGGTCATTTTATCGTTATTGAAAACTTCCACACGGCCACTGGTCCAATTGGTCGCCACCACGGAGAGCTTCATTTTGGATTCACGAAGCCTGGCTGGTTTGATCAGTTCGCCGAGAAGGCGCTCTAGTGGTGAAACCGAAATAAGAGAAGCAAGGTCGATGAGTTGCAGCCAACGCTCATCAAACGGTCCGGCCAGCCCCACGTTCCACACTCGGCTGAGAAAATTCGTCGATATTGATTGGACGTCACCCAACCAGTCGATCGCAGACTGAAAAGGGTTACTGAGGGATTGAATGATCGACATTGGATTCGCTCGCACCTGAAAGACATTGCCCGGAATGCGGTGAAGCCAGACATCTTCCAGCCAACGCGCGGCATGAACCAGGTCGCCATCGGGAGCACCTGCCAAGAGCGCCGCGTTGAAGGCGCCCGCGGAAACTCCACTGACGATCTGCGGTCCAGCCCAGCCGTCTTGCGCTAGCGCCTTCAGCACCCCAACTTCGTAAGCGCCATAGGCCCCTCCCCCCGAAAAAACGATGGCTTGCTTAACGGGCTTAGTCATTTGTCTTGTCCTTTCTCTAATTAGGATCCTCGCGTCAACCGGATGCCATGGCTAGTCGGGCGATCGCCATCGCGGCGTCCGGTCTTGCCAAACGCCGCGCATTAGCTTGCATCGCGGCCACTCGATCCGGTCGCTCAAGCAGCGAGCGCACTTTGTAGCCGAGTGTGTGGAGGTTATTGCACCAAATGCCGGCGCCTTCTTCCAGCAGGTGGATCGCATTGCGCTCTTCCTGGCCGGGAATCGGATTCACGATGATCCACCCGAGTCCTTTGATGAGAGACTCGGCCGTAGTCAACCCGCCAGGCTTGCCCATCATCAGGTCGGCGGCCGACATCAGTTCATCCATCTCCGTTGTGCAGCCGGCGACCCGTAGCGATGGCGATTCAATTTTCTCCATGGCGTGCCGCAGGGCCACGCTCTTCCCGCACACTGCAATGATTTGCGCGGGAACGTTTGCTTTCACCAGCCGCCGGACCATCTCCGCCGCGTTACCGGCGCCGAAGCCGCCTGCCGAAAGAAGTAGAGCGGGAAGGTCCTCCCGCCACCCATGTTTCCGCCTCATAACAAGCCGGTCCAGCGGGCGGCTGAAGTCGGGATGTGTGGGAATACCCGTCACCGCAATTGCGTCAGGCCCAATGCCCACTGCCTCCAGGTGCGCCCGCGCTTCTTCACTAGCGACACAGTATCGATCCGAGGGGGTGGCGAGC